>NZ_JAKRFQ010000282.1 GCF_022347985.1 Photobacterium sp. OFAV2-7 | reverse complement strand
GCGCTTCCTCGGCGCTTGAAGATTCCAGCCTGTATGCAACTAAAATTGGTGAATTTGACGATATTCTTTGTGCATCGCCAGAGTACCTCAAGCGTTTTGACGTGCTCCATTCAGCACAAGACCTGCTCAAGCTAGACTGGGTGAGCCACAATATCGTGCATGGTGACAAAGTGCTGGTGTTAAAGTCGTCGCAAGGAGAGGTAGTTAAGCTAAACAAAAAACCCAAAGTGCGGGTTCGCACCACTCACGCCCTGAAAGGGTTCTTGATCAATCATATTGGGTTTGGTGTTTTGCCTGAGTTTGCGGTTAAAAATGAGTTGGCGAGTGGTGAGTTGGTTAGGATCCTCCCTGAAGTTCATGATGTTACCATTCCATTGTATGCCGTGTATCAAAATAAGGCATTGATGCCGCTTAGAACGCGCACCCTGATAGATTTCCTCAAGCGAGAAGGGGAGTGCTTTTAGGTCCCTAAAGGCATGCCTCGATTCTTTAATCACATACCCTTCATATGTTGAAGCTCAACAATGGATCGAGAAGATTGAAACACATGGCAATGTGTCTGTATTTGGGGCTATTTTATGATCGGGTTGACATAATCTGGTTGTTACAAAGTGCAGTTATTAAGCTAACTGCACCTTGTGTAGCATGATGGATTTCTATGGAGCTGATACCTTTATCCGGGAAGGTATAAACATGTTTTCTTGACAGTTACATTCCCGGACATTAGCGATGTGGCTATTTGGAAGTAATAACCTGATACCGTTTTATTTCTGCTTTGCTCATCCAATGAATATCTGTTGCAGGAGCGGCATTGAGGGTGAACCAGTAGAAATTAGGATCAATATCAACGTGACGGTAGTAGCTAAGGTACATCTGGTGAATAGGATCGGTAGTTGGAATCTGGTTGCCGTTTTCGCCGTCAGCTCCTCCCCAACTGTGAACGCCAATACGGGGTTTGGCATCATCAGCACTTCGCTCTACACCTGCAAGGTACAAATCAACCCCACCACTAGCGATCATGCCCTCTTTGTTAAGGTGTGTGCTCATCTTCCTATCATGTATCTGCTTTGACAATTCCAGGTTAACTTCGTCATCTGCGCTGCCCTCTATGACATCGATATCCAGTTTCTTGATTTCCGGGTAACGGGCTAACATGTCGTTAAAGGCATCTAACGAACCAGAGCAGATCACACCATCCAGGTTGGCTTCAGTCGGGCTGTTTACGGTAAAGGTGAGGGGTTTATCCCCTTGTAGCTGGAAGTAGCCACAGCGGGATGTAAACTCATTCGGAGCGGTATTGTTCGCACAGGCTGCGACAGCGCAGGATGCGATAACAATCAGAGCGGGTTTGACTAACGGCATGCAGGATTCTCTTTGCTAGTGAATGACTGAGCTCACTAGTTTAGGGCGTGTTTTAGTATCCGTAAGTATCGATATGTAAGCGCAGCCGTTACAGGGGCCGGTAAAGTCGTCACTAAAGGCATTACCGTAAACGGGCTTTATGGCCTTCCAAACGGACTGGGTTGCGGGCGCACAGTAAAATACAGTACAACGGCCATATTTCAATCCCCAACGAAGTGTCACTATTTCAAGTCGCTAAAATCCCTGCAACAATTAAATCAAATAGATAGAGGGAAAAATGATTGCAGTAATTTTTGAAGTTCAGGTAGCTCAAGGTAAGACTTCTGAATACCTAGATATAGCGAATGAAATAATACCATTATTATCAAAAATAGAAGGTTTCATTTCAGTTGAACGTTTTCAAAGCCTTACCAACGAGGGGAAGGTGCTTTCTTTGTCATTTTGGCGAGATGAAGAGGCTATTCAAGCGTGGCGTGCTTTAGAATCACACAGGTTTGCACAGTCCAAAGGGCGTGGTGGTGTGTTCGAAAACTATCGACTAAGAGTGGCTGGCGTCATTAGAGATTATGGCATGGATAATCGCTCTGAAGCCCCCCAAGACAGCATTGAAGCGCACGGATAACGGGCCAACCAATGATGAGCAATGTATAGTTGTAATTAATAATTTTACCTTGGCTGAGATATGACAACGAGTTAGGCATGAGCACACGAAATAGTTCTTTCACCGAATCAGAAAATTATAGCCAAGAAACAGACATGGCAGCATTGGCGGCCGCCATGTCTGACGCTTCTAGAATGAAGATCTTATGTGCATTAATGGATGGAAGAGCTTGGACAGCAACAGAACTAAGTGCCGTTGCAGACATAGCGGCATCGACAACCAGCTCTCACCTGTCACGTTTGGTAAAAGCCAACCTTGTGAGCTGTTTATCTCAAGGACGACACCGATACTTTCGTCTGTATAACAGTCGCATTGCTTCGCTACTGGAAAATATGATGGGTGTAACTTTTCAGGCAAGTAATCTCTCACGTTCGAAAGTGCCTGAAGAATTACTAAAAGCAAGGACCTGTTATGACCATTTAGCAGGTGAAGTAGCAGTAAAGCTCTACGAATCCTTGATTACCCATGGCTGGATTGAAAGTGATGGCAATGACCTTACCCTGCAAGGGAAAGAAAAATTTTTACAGTTAGGTATCACACTCGAAACCAAAACCAAACGTAAGAAGTGTTGCCCGTGTTTGGACTGGAGCGAAAGAAAATTCCACGTTGGCGGTTTCCTGGGAGCATCACTACTCAATTTTTTTGAAAGTAATAACTGGATAGAAAAAGTACCAGGCTACCGAGAAGTCACCATTACCCCCAAAGGCTACAAAGAACTTCATCGGCATTTTCTTATTGAGGACTAACTTTGCATATTTGGCAGGGGGCGTCCTCGTGGCATCTGATGCCAAGCTGACAGCTTGTTGGACATTTTCAATTTAGCTGCAACGTACTTAATTTATCCTTCGGGTAACTTTTCGTACCCCAAAATGACAAATGGCAACTCTATGTAATATGCCGAGTTTGAAAGCTTTTGGACACTTTCTTTCACTCGATAATCAGGCTCTCAAAGTGGCTTTATGTAGTACGTGTACTTGAACATGCAAATCATCGTATATCTCTGAAATACATCTTATTCATTCCTTGGTCGAGTGATTAGACAGTATGAGTTCTGAATGAAATTAGCGTGGTATACGGGTAGTTTCTGCCGTTATCCATTTGGTAAGTTAGTAAATATTGATACTATATCTAAATCATTCAGGTGGTTAATACATTCATCTGTCATCAATTATTCTGCGACATATGGCAAGTTAGAGCGGAGATGTAGCGTGTAGAAAGTGTTATACGGTGCTTTTCCACTTCGGAGGAAGTTTGGAAGTTAAGATAGAATGTTCACAAGAATACGGGCCTGTATCCGAAGGTGAGATTGGCATACTTGAGGGTTTCCTAGGCAGTAACTTTCCTAAAGATTATCGATGCTTCATGTTAGAACATAATGGAGGAACACCATTTCCAGACATGTTTAAAATTCCAACTGAAGGAAATAGAGGAAATAGCTTTTTGGTAGACAGTTTCTATCCGATACACTCGAAAAGAAGTACTCACAATCTCATTTGGTACCTTAAAGAATATAGCGATCGAATTCCAAATGAACTGATGGCTATTGGGCAAGACCCAGGTGGTAATCAGATTTGTATAGCAATTTCAGGTAAGAACTACGGCTCAATTTACTTCTGGGATCATGAACTTGAATGTGATGGTGAGCCACCGAGTTATGTAAATGTCTACTTTATATCGAGTTCATTTACTGAGTTTCTCGGGTGTCTGAGTGAATTTGATGAGTAAACGTTCAGTTTCAATGCTAGTTTTGCGCAAATGCTCTCTAACTAAAACCGAACTCTTAATTAGTAAATTCTAAGGCCTATACTGTCAGCCTTATGAATTTAAATGAAAAACAATCAGGCATTTCCCCATGAGACAACATCAAGGAAGTTCTAAATGGACATCTTTAGTTGAACAGCATACTGCCGACTTTGAGTTTTCAGAACCAACCACAGAGTCTGAAATTGCAGAGGCTCAGAAAGAGTTAGGCCTCATTTTCCCTACACCTTTGAAAGAGTGTTTACTGGAATCTAATGGAGTTTTTGGTGAATACGGACTTGGCTTAGTCTGGACATTAAGAGCAATAACTGAAACCAATACTGAGTTCAGACAGAACAACGATTTCTCAGAGCTTTACATGCCTTTCGATTCACTGCTTTTTTTCGGAGATGCAGGAAATGGTGACCAATTTGCTTTTCCAATTCAAGCAGGAGCTATCTAACGCGATGATATTTTCATCTGGAATCATGAAGATGACAGCCGTAGCTGGGTTGCTCCTAGCCTAGATAAGTATATTGAATGGCAACTTGGCGGTAAGATTTGTATATAAGGTAAATCTGATTATGGGTGAAGTAGAAATTATCCCACTTTGTGGAGCTGGTAAAATTCAACTCGGAATGAGTAAAGGGGAGATAAGAGAAGCTATAGGCAGCACTCCAGACAATATCCCGTCCCATACTAATTCTGGAATTGAGTTCCAAGAATGTGACTATTTCCTTGAAAATGCGATTCAAGTCTCATATTCCAAGGACACTGGTTTAGTTGACTGGATTGGGTTTAACGACAATATTCCACTTAAGTTGCTTTTCCATGGTAACGACTTGTTTTCACTTGAAGTGAATGAAGTTCTTGCGCACATAAAAAAATATGGAAAGCTAGATGAAAATGATCCAGAAATTGGTTATTCGTATCGCTTCCCAGAACTCGGCATATCCTTTTGGAGAGAATCAATAACTGAAGAGCTAGTGCAGGAGTTGACTGAAGCAGATGAGGCTGACAAGGAGTGGTTGCAAAAAGATATAGAAACATCTAAGCACTTCCAACAAATATCTGTCTTTAAATAAGACGTTCTTAAAGTATGAGAACGCTAGGTTGGCGATCTTGCTAACGCCACTCCAAGAGCGAACTGAATAGACATGCAAAAACTAAACTTCTATCGAGTAAACGATAGATGCGCACTTTGGGGGTAGATGTGCACCGCTGTTCCATGCAAATCAATAACGACAGGTTCGCAAACTCTGCAGAGTGATCCATTGATAAGTAAACTTGCTAAAACACAAAGGGGCAGAACTTCGTTAGAGCAAAATACTGAGACTGCTCTGGACAGAGAGGTCCAGGCTCTTCCAATCCAAATTCCATGCGCCAGATAAAGCCTGGTATCGATACTCACTCACAACATTTTGCGCCTACCTTTTTGGTATGCACGCGTTGGTGGCTAAAGCGGCCAAATCAAACATGTACCGGGTCAAAGTTAGGATTCAGAAAGATAAAGTATCGTGAGGTTACAGTGCTTGACGAAAATGCTTCGCCGCGCGCAGCACGATAGAGGGGGCAGGAAGTGCTTTGATTTTTCTTTATTGTACAAACAGTTAAAGGATGGATTAAACAGGGCGGCAAGAATACATAATTCTCTATAACGCACAATAATAATGTTTTGGTGTGGTATATTTCACCCAATGCGAGACGGCAGGTATGGCGGTGGGCTGAAAAATGGATAGGGGCCGATATGCAAAAATTACATAAAAGGGTGGAGCGCTACGTTCTTTTTAGTGAAGTGGCTAAATTATTAAGCTTCGCCAAGGCGGCGGACAGCTTAGATATTTCTCGCAGTTATCTTTCGAGCCA
>NZ_JAKRFQ010000281.1 GCF_022347985.1 Photobacterium sp. OFAV2-7 | reverse complement strand
CGGCTGAGGGTTAGAAGCTTTTGGTTCCCCATTGGTTTCGTAGTTTCGGACGAAATGTCCCTCAAAGGTTTTCTCACCGCCAAGGCCATCTGTTTTTAGGCCGGCGTGGCGCTCGATCAGAGCCGTGATTAGCTCCTCAATCTCATCGTCGGGATTGACTTTGTCCGCCGCCATCAGCAGAAAGATTGCCCAGCCAACGTTGTCAGCAACCGGTGTTTTATTTGGTTCGGTATCAGCCCGCTGAAGTTTGCGATGCAGGAAGCCATCTGGTGAGTAGGAGTTTGTTGTGTCAAAGCTGCCATAAGAAATCAGGCTTTTTATGGCAGTCACATATTGAGACAGCTCATCCCTAAGCCAGGCTTGGTAGGAGAGGTTGTCGTCATTAAGATCTGACAGGGTGAATGTCAGTCCGTTTGAATACAAAATCTTGCCATCTGCCGTCGTTGCAAAGTCGAGCACTTTTCCCAGGTCCCAATCAAGTGGTTGGGGCTGGTAGCTGGCGCGTTTTCTTACTTTTTCCTGCGGAACAAACAAAAACTCGGTTTTGTCGTTGTTGCCGCTTGTCAGATATAGCCCCGCCGCTTCTTCGCGCCCGAATACCCGGCTAAAGCTAAGTTTGGAAAGATCTGTTCCCTGATACATAGGGGTCAGTTCCTTCTGCTTATAAGGCAAACGGTAAACGGTATCTTCCGTTAGTACATACAGGCGCTGATCGACCATATCCAGTGCGATATCTTTTACCGGCTTAGACGTAGGGATCAGGAATTTTGTGGCCGGACCGCCGTCGTAGGCTTTGTTTTTGTCGGCGTTTAATCGATATACACCGAGATCACTGCCCACAAACAGCTTGGAAGCAAAATAGGCCATGCCATAGTGAGGTTGTGGGGTTGCTGACTCTGAACGGAGCTCAAGGCGCTTAAAAATGGTAAGTTTGCGGGTGTTGACGTTTAACGCCAGAACGGCATCTTTAGATGAGCTGCCCTGGCTGTTGCACACCGCAAAATAAAGGAATCGGCCTGAAGGCGTAAAAGTCATGCCACAAATTGGCGCGTCATGTGCCAATGTCATGTCGGGTAAGAGCTGCTTTATATCATCGCTGGTCACTGTGTGAAGTACGGAAGTATTGATATCCCGTACCTCGATGCTCATTGATGAACTGTTGGCAACAGCGTAGTAGCCCGATACCTTGGCGGCCGCGACCAGATCACTTGGTCCGTCAAGGAAGGGCCAGGCTTCGGACTGAAACCCCGGTACCTCGACGGCCGTCTGAGTTGCGCTCTGGGTGATCTCTCCTGCAGCATTGGCACCGAAACAACTGCCCATGGCAACTATCTGGAGCCCAAGCCCGAGTAGCTTACGGTCTAGTTTTTTACTCATGATACCTCTTCATTATTATTGCTATTTTCGTCGTATTGCGAATTACCTGCACACAGTAAATGGCTGTGTGCAGGCCGTTTTCATGAGAGGAAATGGTCTTTTCGACAACTGGATGAAAGCCATCCAGCAAAAGTGGTAATGAAGTCCATTTCCTGATGTTCAGGTAGTTTTGCTGGTTCTGATTGAAGGGCTAGTAATATGGAGCCTACCTCGCCAACTGAACCATTTGTACAGAGAATAAACTTGCTTGAAATATAAACGTTTCGAATAATTTTGTCACGTGACAGCTCTAACACTTGCTACTTTCGTTCAATAATTGGCAGGTGGATATACAACGAGTGTGACAGCTGACTAGGTAGTATTCTCTTACAGTGAAGATGTTATTTACCTATTAAAAAATAAAGGATTACCGATAAAAATTTTACTAGGAAGCTTGGAGGGCTCATAGGGTGAGCTCTCCGTATGGTGAATTATAGAAAGTGAGAACAAGGCTATCAGAGCTGTTTGCTCATGTTTGATATGCAGTTGTTGAGACATTCTTTGAGCGTTTTTATTGAAACGTTCAAATTGCGTGCAAAATAACGTGCCTAATATTCAGGTTTTACCTGAGCTTAAGCAAGCCTTCTCAATTTACTGTGTTCCTGTAAGTGTGTACTTACTAGGCCTGTGGTCACTGAAGTTATAATCATTTAACCTTGGCTATGGTATTACTTATTCGATCGTTGTGCTCCTTCACATCGGTTATTGTGCCTTTCTCATATTGATGGTTACGGTTTCTTGCCGTGCGTCCATAAGCATTTGGCGGGAGCTTGCTATCCCAGGCATCAAATTTGTTTTGTAAGTGCTGGGCGATGTTCGGGTATTGGGCACTCAAGTCATGGTACTCCTCGGGATCCCTATTCATATTGAACAGGCGTATTGTCTTGGGGCCACTTTGATCGTTATAGGTCAGCTTCCAGTTTCCATCACGGATGGCATAGTCATCGTCACGGCGCCAGTAAAGCGTTCCGTGAGGGATATTCTCAATGCTGCCAGTGATATAGGGCATTAAATCCTTACCATCAAAATCAAGGCCTTTGGGTGGGTGGGTGATGCCAGCCCTTGCCAGCATGGTCGCGGTAATATCTAGATTGATAACTGGTTGGTTGTAGACAGCCCCATGAGGGATTTTGCCTGGCCAACGCATAACAAAGGGAACGCGAACTCCTCCTTCATAGGTGTCGCCTTTAAAGCCGTTGAACGGGCCGGGACTCGACATGACGGTTTGGCCTCGCTGTTTTTTCCGTGGTGGTTTCAGGCCTTGTCCGCGAGGGCTACCGTTATCGCTCATAAAGAAAACCAGAGTGTCGTCGTCTAACCCTTTTCGCTTAAGGGTGTCCATTACCGCACCCACACCGTCATCCATGGCCAGCAGCATACCAGCGAACAATTTTCTCTCTTCGTTGGCATTTAAATCCTCAAGGCGATCAAGATATCTTTGCGGGACAACCCAGGGATGGTGTACGGCGTTGTAGGCCAGATACAGGCAGAAGGGCTTGTCCGTTGAACGTTCGATGAAGTCGACGGCTTCTTCAGTAAACATTTCTGTGAGATAGCCGTTGGAGTTTTGAATTGGTGGCTCTATTGCGAAATTTCGATAAATAGGGGACTGCCACTTTTTTCCGCCTTCCTTGCTATCGGACCAGTCGTAGTCGTGCGAACCATTGAGAAAACCGTAAAAGAAGTCGGCGCCACGATTGACTGGATGTCCTTTTTTACTACCTAAGTGCCATTTGCCGACGACACCCGTGGTGTATCCTTGTGATTTCATCATTTCCAGAAAGGTGGGTTGTGACAAAGGGATGGTGGCACCATTTCCATTACCGTAATACCCCAGGCGTTGCTGGTATACGCCCGTCATCAGACCGGCACGTGACGGGCCGCAGACAGAAGCTGACACATAGGCTTGAGAAAATTGTGTACCTTGCGTGGCCAGTTTATCGATATTTGGGGTACGGATATCAGTGTAACCATGGTAGCCAACATCTCCCCAGCCCTGGTCATCGGAATAGATGATCAAAATGTTGGGTTGTTCCACAGGTGTTTGTGTATCCGGTGCAGGGGCATCCGCGTGTGCCATAGCGGTATTAAACAACAAGGCAGATAATACAAGTCGTTTCATTGTTAACCTCTGATAATTGAGCGCTAATTGGGTAGCGGCAGCTATCGGGCTGCCGGATTTTCGATATCAGGCTGTAGTTACCACTCTATTTTTTTGGCCAGCCTTCGCTCTCGGTGAATTGTCTTGAGCCGCTTCGCTTCAACCTGAATTTCTGCCGTACGGTTAATCAGATATTCGGTGTCAGAGCGCTTGGTGAAGAGTTCCAGCATCGGATCGTCAAATTCCCTGAATTGCTTCAGCATCAGGTTTTCCATTTGTTTCTGCTGAGTCTGGTACTTGGGATTATCGGCAAGATTGATCGTGGCATCCGGGTCATTGCGGAGATCATAAAGCTCTGTCACTGTCCGGTTGAGGAAAAATTCAACTCGCTCTTTGATTGCGGGATCTTTCTTGGCTGCCTCCTTCATGGCTGCGAAGGTTTTGCTGTTGTTTGCCGAGGTTTTATACATACGGCCCCCAACGGCCCAGGGGTTAAAGATATAAAGCCATTTATCGTTCTGAACGGCGCTCATCGGGAAGATGTGACTGCCTGCATTCTCGAAGTATTGGGTGAAAACATGATCTCTGCCGGTTTGCGCTTTCAGCTCCATTAACGGTAGAAAGCTTCGGCCATCAAGGGACTCTGGGATATTTGTGCCTGTGGCTTCGAGTAGGGTAGGCATCAGATCAACCATGGAAATATAGTGTGTATCATCGACGTCAGGCGTGATTTTACCCGGCCAGCGAATGAAAAAAGGCGTATGGTTGCTGTTACGGTAAACATTGGATTTGGCGAACGGGGCAGAGATCCCGTTATCTGATAGAAAGACAACAATTGTATTGTCACTGACACCGGCCGTTTCCAGTGAGTTCATCAGCGCACCCACGGTATCGTCCAGCCGTTTTACCGAACTGAAGTATTGAGAAAGCTCTGTTCTGACACCGGGCAGATCTGGCAAGAAGCTCGGTACTTCTACTTCATCGGGACGATAAATGCGTGAGGGCCTCTGCCTGCCGTTTTGTTCGTAATCCGGGCTATCGACAAAATAGGGCCTGTGAGGGTCATGAGAGTTCACCATCATGAAGAAAGGTTTGTTTTTCGCTTTAGCCGATTCGATAAATGCGGTGAGGTGTTGCTGGTAGAGTTTCGGACTGCGGCCGTCACCAAGCTGAGGTCTGTCTTTGCTGTAATCCCAAATATATTCATCGACGTATTTGGGGGTAGAATGGTTTAGCTTGCCAAGGATCCCGACGCTGTAGCCGTTCTCCTTCAGCTCTTCTGCCAATGTTGGAATAGGCTGAGTGGTCGGATAGAAACCGACAATACCGCTATTTTGAATATACCGACCGGTAGCGATAACACCACGCGATGGCTCACTCACCGATACCGTTACAAAGGCTTTTTCGAATCGTATTCCTTCATTGGCGAGTTTATCCAGATTCGGTGAGATTTCTGGTACAGCCGAACCCGTGATCCCGAGGGAACCATAATCCATATCATCGGCAGTAATGAGCAAAATATTGGGTGATTGCGGCTGTTCGGTAACTTGCTGGGGAGCTGCGATACAAGGCTGTGAAATAGCAGCACACAGCGTGATTACCACGCTTGATAGATATTTCCTTTTCATCTGTGGTATCCGTGGGTCAGTTAGTGAAGATGGGGCTGATACAAATACGGCAACAGAAATATCTGTTGCCGTAATATTTTGTCTGGAAAGGATTAGTTATCCTTAGTGGCCTTTCTTGCCACCGCTACGCAGACGATGTTCTTTCTTCAATTTTTTCGCTTCAAGTTGGATATCAGCAGTACGATCGACGAGGAAGTCGTTATCATCGCGCTTAACAAATAGCTCGAGCATAGGATCGTTATACTCTTCCATATGCTTTTGCATCAGTGCTTCCATTTGCTGTTGTTGAGCTTGATATTTCTTGCTGCCCGCCAGGTTATTCTTGGCATCAGGATCGGTACGCAGATCGTAGAACTCGGTAACAGTGCGGTTAAGGAAAAATTCAACCCGTTCTTTGATCGCAGGATCCTGATCGGCCAGCTTCTTCATCGCCTTGAAGGTTTTACTGTTGTTCGCCGAGGTCTTATAGACACGACCGCCAACTGCC
>NZ_JAKRFQ010000280.1 GCF_022347985.1 Photobacterium sp. OFAV2-7 | reverse complement strand
GGCTTGCGATACCGGTAACGGTCTTCGCCTTTAGCCATGCGGCTGCTATTTCAAGTTTTTCCAATGCCCAGCGTCGCCACTATGGTCGCGAGGCGGGTCAAAAGTCCGAACAGATCCTCAAGCGCACCTCGGTGATGCTGATCTCGTTCGTTTTGTTTTTTGTCTTTTCCTGTGTATTGAGCCTGAGCCCGGCACAGCTGCTGGAAGCCAAGGCGCAAAATGTCTCGGTACTGTCTTATCTGGCCAACGTCCACAATAGCCCATTCATTGTTGCCTTGGGACCACTGATCGCCTTTATTGCTATTTCTTCGTCGTTTCTTGGCCATTTTATGGGGGCAAGAGAGAGCCTAAATGGCATGCTGCTGAAACAGAGCAGTATGGCACCGGCAAAGCTGGACAAGCTAGGGATCGTATTCATGTTCATCGCTATCTGGTTTGCCGCGGTGTTGAACCCGAGCATTCTGGGCATGATGGAAGCCTTATCCGGCCCGGTGATTGCGATGATTCTGTTCATTATGCCGATGCTGGCGGTGTACAAGGTTGATGCCTTGAAAGGTTACCGTAGCAGGTTTAGTACTTACTTTATTCTGTTTATGGGGATGCTGGCGGTGTCGGCGATTGTGTTTAGTATGACTTAGAGAAAAAGAAAAGCCACCTTCTGTCGAAGGTGGCTTTTTAGTGCCTATCTTGCAGTTAACGGTATTTCAATATCATTGATTCAGAGTATGAAACAGCTGAAGTATTGAGTTGGCGTTATCTACGGTTAGCCATGCGCTTGAACTGATGGCGACGACCGCGAATGGTTATACCCATGCGGATGATATTTTCTGGGATTGCTATACCGCTATAGCCACCATCACCGATATGAACAATGTCAGCACCAGCTGCTTTTGACGCCATTGCGACTTGTTCGATATAGGATTCTGACGCACCTTCCTGAGACGTACCAATTGCAAGTAGCCCCAGCATTCCAGCATTGTGAACCTCTGTCATCATCTGATGGGCTAATTGAGGCGTAACACCAGGTGTAGTGTAAGGCGCAGGGAACATCATGATATCGGCACCGGCCTCTGCGAAGTTGCGCACAATATCTAAGTTATAGTCATTGCCAACACCACCACCATGCATTTTACCTGCGATAATAACTATCTCTTGAGATACCTCACGACATAATTGAATCGCATTAAGAATCGTCTCTTGTGTTACATGCATTCCGGGATTCCCCGTTAGCATGATGTAGTTCATGCCTAGCTCAACAGCACGCACTACAGTTTCACGAGTCACAGAACGACCTATTTGAATATCGGTAAAATTTTCCGGTACGGGTTCCAGGTTACAGCCCAGAAGACGACCTGTTAGACTTCGCAGTTCTTCAACCGTGAAGTGATCCTTTACGCCATGGTTAGAAGCTCCGCTTACTTCTGCCCGAGGAGCAAAAATATCTAGACAATTAAGGGTGATCATATCGGCACCAAACGCTGCCGCAATTTCAGCACCGGAGACAAGATCGAGGAGGGGAGCCATAGCGGCTACGTTCTCCACCATCATGGTACGCCCTTCTGATTGCCTGATACACGCAACAATCTCATCACGAGTCATGTTTTTAACATCATGACTTGTTAAGTCAAAGATACGCTTCTTCATTTCTACTTACCTGTGGCACCATCTAGCTTGCGGTGAATAGCAATGATCTCATTAGCCATGTCACGACATAACATTGCAGTCATTATGTGGTCTTGGATGTGGGTAAGAATAAGTGTCATTGTGACCTTACCTTCTCCTTCATCAAAACCAATCAACCCAGTCTGTGTTTTATGTACTTCGGTAAGTGCGTCTTCCGCAGCTACCAACATAGACTCAGAGTTCTCAAATTCACCATTACGAGCCTCAATCATGGCTTGCATAACAGCCGAACGTGCTTCACCTGCTTTGCAAAGTAATGTCATTAAAAACTCTTCGTTGATATCTTCTTTGGTATTAATCTCGAAAGTCATAATTAAGCCTTTGCAGGTTCTGCATTTGGAGCTTCTTCAGTATTTGCCTGCTCTTCGATAAGCAATTGCTTTTCATGCATCTTAAAGAACGGATAGAAAATAATCATGCTCACAATTACACAGACACCAACCAAAATAGCCGCTGTACTCGAGTTTGTCGCCATAACCGCACCGATAGGCGCAGGCATCGTCCATGGTGGAATGGCAACAATCTTAGATACAAACTCAGTCTTAAAGGACAGCCATACTATGCACGTATTGACCATTGGTGAAAGCATCCAAGGGATGAAGTAAATCGGGTTCATCACAATCGGCGTACCAAAAATAACTGGCTCGTTGATATTGAAGCTGCCTGGAATGATTGACATCTTTCCGATTACGTTCAGGTGGGTAGCCTTTGAGCGCATCATCAGAACAACGAAGCCCCAAGTACCACCTGCACCACCAACAAAGATAAAGAAGTCAATAATCGGGTTAACGAAAATCTTTGGTATCTCAGTACCTGCAGCTAGTGCGTCCTGGTTCATACCAAGGTTGATTAATAGAATTGGACCAATGATACCAACTACAACTACCCCACCGTGAATACCAGCGAACCAAAGCAGCTGAATTAAGGTGACGGCAAGCAGACATGCCAAGAACGAGTCAGATGCCGATACTAATGGCCTAAATAATTCCATAACTGCAGCTGGAATTGTTAGGTCGTAGCCAGCAAGCACGATATTAATACCCGTAATCAATACCGATAGAATCATGATTGGGATTAATACGTCAAATGAAGCTGAGATTTTTTCAGGAACCGCATCGGGAAGTTTAAGGCGGATATTTTTATCACGCAAGAAACGTTGTAGTTCCGGAACAAACAAGCCAGCTAATAATGCGGTGAACGCGCCAGTACCGCCCATGAAGCCAATCGGCATCATGCCACCAATGCCTTCAACGGATTGAACAGGTGCGACTGCCAAAATGAATGTGAACATTGATAGCAAGCCAGAGTTTAGTGCGCGTAACCCGTATGACTCAGCCAGATTAAAGCCAACAGAAAATGCGGCATAAAGGGCAAAAATACCCATACTGACATTGTATGGTATAAGAACATTTTCTTGGCCAACCATCTCTAGAAGAGAACTCCAGCCATTAAGGAAAAAATTATCTCCCGGGGGGGGGAACGCGAATACCAAGAGTAAAGAACCCACAATCAAAAAAGGCATTGTTGCCACGAAACCATCTTTCACTGCATTGATATGTCGTTGACCTGAAACCTTTGCGGCAAAAGGAGCCACGACATTTTCAACGAAGCCCATAACACTATTAATTACAGACATGAATTAACTCCTAGTTACTTGTTTTTCATCGATTGATAAAGATTAACTGCTTGATCAAGAACAACGTCACCTTTCATCATGCCGTAGGTCATCATGTCGATAAGGCCACAAGCTTTACCATTAGCTTCAGCTCGTTTCTTGAATTCTTCAAATTGGAATTTAACTTGCGGTGCTACCAAGCAAACATCATTTTCAGCCAGTGAAGCATCAAACTCAGAAACTGAATAAGCATTAATCGAACAATTAATGTTCTTCTTATCAGCAGCTTCCCGCATTTTTTTAACTAACATACTGGTTGACATTCCAGCGGCACAGCATAGAAAAATTTTCATACTCTTTCCTTTGAACTTATTTTTTCCAGAAAATTATTGCTGAAGAATAATCTTTTTAAAAACTTAATTAGTTGTTCAAATTCACATTGTTTAAGTATTTACTTTGTAATTATTAATAAGTTGGCATTTTTGCGACGCAAATTAAGTATTTTGTGACTGATTTACAGTGAGTGGGTTGGAGTTGTGATTTCCGTCACTTGAAATTACAACTGACTAATAAAGTTTATTGTGATTAGTGTTGATTGGGCTTAAGAAAAACCATTATGTTGAACTCTTTAATACACATTAAATTAGCAAGGAAATATAATTTAGTATTTTAATATGACTCTTGGGAATATTATTTTTATGTGTTTTTGATACAAGCTATTTGTTTTTATGTTCTTTAAATTATAGTCATGGCATGATTTGATCTCGATGAAGGCAGAATAGTTAGCGTAATTCTTATAAAAATGTTTTAGGTGACGACCATCATTCAATCTAACTAGCTTCTGACAGAGTATGCATTAGTGGTACTGGGTGGTTGTTTTTTGATTAAACGATATGGATAGTTATACCTTATAAGCGTATTATTGTAACTTTCATAAAATTGAAGTTTTTGGGATGTCAGAAAAATACATTAAGAAAGAAGGTGCTGCAGTTATCAATATCGCTAGGTATTTGATGTCTCAAAAAGCAGGTGCCCGATTGCGTACCATTGACTCCTTGGCTGAAGAGTTCGAGTTGTCGGTTGGTCTAGTACAAAAAGCGCTGAAAAAAATTGAAGCCGATGGTGTGATCTCGCTTTCGAGACAAGGCCGCAATGGAACATTTATATCTCGATTGGATTGTATTGAAGTTATTCGTCTTGCGGGTCTTGGTCATGTTGTGTGTGCTATGCCTTTGCCGTATACCAAGCATTACGAGGGATTGGCAAGTGGAATAAAAGCTCAGATGGGCAGCATGCCGTTGTATTTTGCCCACATGCGAGGAGCAGGGATCCGTGCAAAATTGTTAAGCTCCGGCGTGCATGACATTGCCATTATGTCGAAGCTTGCAGCTCAGAGTTATAGCGACGGTTTAACCGTTGCCATTAATTTAGGCGATAACTCTTATTCGCATGACCATAGAGTTATTTTCCGTAAGGGGGAGTATGATGCTATCCGGCGAATTGGCGTTGATCCGGACTCTCCTGATCAGCAGATCCTGACTGAGAAGGCTTTTCCTGGTAAAGATATTGAAATTGTTGAAATAAATTACGGTGATAGCCTAGTTCACTTGTCTAACGGTGATATAGATGCGGTCATTGGGCTAACTGAAGCACTAGATATGGATAGCCTAGGGCTGGCTGAAAAGTCACTTAATCATATTCCTGAGTGTCGAATGGCTTCAGAGGCTGTGTTACTGGTTCGTAATGGCACACCTTATGTTAAAACCCTTTTGAGAAACCTGATAAACAGGGAAGTACTGCTTACTCATCAAGGTAAAGTCATAGCAGGGGAAGTAACGCCTAGTTATTAGTGAGTTTTTGAAAAGGTTCGTAAGTTTATTGTTATTTAAATTCGCCTTTCGACGGCTTCGGTTTCGGCTTACCACCTGGTGGCGGTGATAAGCCGATTCTTATCATAACGCTAGTCGAAAGGCCATGAGCCCTCATGGCGTAGAGTTATCTTGTCGATAGCACTCACAAATTCATGGTTGTGAGGAGGGGGGCAAATCGTTAACTGTCAGAAATTATAGTCGTTCAGTACAGTAGAACCTTATTAAAGATAGATTTCAAAATACTAAAAAAGAAGTAGTAATACTGTTCTCTTTATCAACAACTGAAATGCTTGTTAGGTATTTATATGTGGTGTGGTAATGCGCTAGGGAAATAATTAAGTCCATTAAAAAGTATAAGAAGTTTAATATTCTTGTTAATGGTGATTATATTTCAAATAGGTATTTACTTTTTATCCCTAGGTGTCTTGTCTTATATGAGATTACATGGTTTTCGTTCAAATAAGTTTTTTG
>NZ_JAKRFQ010000279.1 GCF_022347985.1 Photobacterium sp. OFAV2-7 | reverse complement strand
CCCAAAGGAGAATGGTACGAGGCCATCGAAGCTCCCAAAGGGGAGCTCGGGTACTACATTATTAGTGACGGTAGTGCGATCCCCTTCCGGGTCAAGGTTCGGGCTCCGTCGTTTGTGAATTTGCAGGCGATGCAGCCAATGTGCAAAGACTGCTATCTGGCCGATCTGATAGCCATCGTCGGTAGCTTGGATCCTGTGATGGCCGAAGTCGACAAGTAACAGGCAGATACGACCAAGTTATGGGAGTTGCTGGCATGAACAAAGAACAATTCAAACACGAAATTGAGGAATTCTGCCGTATCTATCCCATGAGACGTTCGGCATTGATGCCTGCACTACACCTTGCCCAGCAACACTATGGTTACCTGAGCACCCAGATCATGCAGGAAGTGGCCGATATTCTCGAGCTTCCCCCGGTTCAGGTCTATGAGGTAGCCAGTTTTTACAGCCTCTACCACACCCGGCCAATCGGCAGCTGCCACCTGCAACTCTGCACCAATGTCTCCTGCATGCTTGCCAACGCCGAAAAGTTAATGAACGTGATCAAACAGACCTTGGCGATCGAACAAGAGCAAACCACGCCGGACGGACGCTTTACCCTCTCTGCCGTTGAATGCCTGGGAGCTTGTGATAAAGCCCCCGTCCTACAGATTAACAATGACCCATATATTGAGCAGTTGAGCGAGCCCCAGCTCCGGCAACTGCTGGCTCAACTCATAGAGCACACCCAAGCACCAGCAGGATGGCACCAACCCGAGGCCGATAACATCATTAAGGTGCGCAATGTTTGAACCTGTCCTTTTAAAAAATGCTGTCCGAGACAACGCCTGGCAACTTAATGTCTATCAGGCCAATGGGGGCTACGAGGCTTGGCGCAAAGTGCTCAGCAGTTACAAACCCGCTGATGTGATCGGCCAGGTCAAAGCGTCCAACTTACGCGGGCGTGGCGGAGCAGGTTTTCCGACAGGCCTGAAGTGGTCCTTTATTCCTGCTGACAGCCCCAGCCAGCGCTATCTGTGCTGCAATGCCGACGAAGGCGAACCCGGCACCTTCAAAGACAAGTTCCTGATGGAACAAGATCCACACCAGTTGCTTGAAGGGATGGCAATTGCTGCCTACGCCATCGGTGCTCACCGGGCCTATATCTATCTTCGCTATGAGTTTCGCCTCGCACTTGAACGCCTTCAGCACGCCATTGACGCTGCAAAAAAACAGGGGCTACTGGGGAAGAACATTCTCGGCTCCGGCTTTGATCTGGAGATATATATCCATCGCAACGCCGGCGCCTATATCTGCGGCGAAGAAACTGCGCTGTTACAGTCGCTCGAAGGCTATCGTGGCGAACCAAGGCTGAAACCGCCGTTTCCTGCCATCAAGGGCTATTGTGCCAGCCCGACGGTAGTCAACAACGTCGAGACCCTCGCTTGCATTCCATCGATTTTCACCAACGGCGCCGAATGGTTTGCCGCTATCGGGCCGGAAAAAAGCCCCGGACCGAAACTGTATTGCCTGAGCGGCCAAGTGAATAAGCCGGGCCTGTATGAACTGCCAATGGGCGTTTCCCTTCGCGAGCTAATTGAAGTCCATGGTAGAGGCTGCCGTGACGGTTACCAGTTGAAAGCAGTGATCCCCGGTGGTGCCTCGGCCCCGATGCTGCCAGCCGATCAGGTCGATATCGCCATGGACTTCGACACCCTGGCTGCTGCTGGCTCGATGCTGGGATCGGCAGGCGTCATCGTGATGGACAACAGTGCTTCTATCGTTGAGGTGACCAAACGAACGATGGAATTCTTTTGTCATGAATCCTGCGGAAAATGCTCGCCCTGTCGCGAAGGGACCTTGTGGGCCGTAAAAATCTTACACCGCTTTGCTGACGGGACTGCAACACAAGACGACCTGTCTCAGCTCCATAGCCTGTGTGACAACATCGCCGGCAACTCATTCTGCGCCCTGGCCGATGGTGCAATCATGGCTTTGCGGGCTGCTCTTAAGCACTTTGAATCGGAGTTCACCGAACGAATTAATGCCCGTGCTACCCTTAAATCAGAGGGCGGCATTGACCATGATTAAAGTGACGATTAACGGTGTATGCCATGAGTTTACACCAGGTATAACCATTCTGGAGGCGACACGGCAGCTAGGCCTTAACCTGCCTACGTTCTGCAACCATCAGTTGCTAAAGCCTGTCGCTTCATGCCGTGTCTGTCTGGTCGAAATTGAGGGAGTCCCTCGTCTGCAACCTTCCTGTGCCACCCTCATCACCGATGGCATGGTGGTCAATACAGACGGCGACCGGGCTACCCAGGCAAGGCAGTCAACTATCAAGTTGTTGCTTGCCAATCACCCGCTCGACTGCCCTATCTGCGACAAGGGTGGCGAGTGTGAACTACAGGACACCGTGTTAGATCACGGCCCCCGCGTCAGCTACTTTGAGGAAAACAAACGCGTCTTTACCGAGAAAGATCCAATCCTCAATAAAGTTATTGTCGCCAACTCTAATCGCTGTATACAGTGCCAGCGTTGTGTCCGGGTGTGTGATGAAGTCGTCGGTGCCAGTGCCATCGGCGTGATCGGACGCGGAGCTGATTGCCTCGAAACCGGCTTTGACAACAACCTCAACAGCTGCGATCACTGCGGTAACTGTATCGAAGTCTGCCCTGTCGGGGCCTTAATGAGAGTCGAATACCGTTACAAAGCCAGACCTTGGGATCTGGCCACGACAGAGACAATTTGCCCCCATTGCGGTACCGGTTGTCAAATCAGCGCCGAAACAAGAAACAATCAGCTTGTCCGGGTCAAAGCCAAGCCCACCAGCGCCGTGAACAAAGAGCTACTCTGCACCAAAGGCCGATTCGGTATCGACTTTGTTGATAAAGCCCCGCGGATCACCCAACCCATGGTTAGGAAAAATAACGAGTTGCAGGCAGTCTCTTGGGATGAGGCATTAGACGCCCTCAAAGAAAATCTACAGCCTCTTATACAACAAGGAGCCAGTGCAGCCGGTGTGATCTCTGCCCGGATGAGCAACGAGGTGCTATTTCGGTTTCATCAATTTATCAGCAAGACCTTTGCCAGCAAACAGATCTACTGCGGCAACGATATCTACCGCCATGATTTTGAACCTGGCTACCAGCTTGCGGTAAACAGCTTGATCAACCAGAGTTATACCAACAAGCCTGTTTCTGAGCTCTTTAACAGCGATTGCATTTTCGTACTTGGCTGCAATATCGGTGAGCAGAACCCTGTCTCCGAGTATCTGCTCCGGGGCTGCTTCTCACGCCAGCCTTTCACTCTGCTGCTTGCATCAACGCGTCAAAGCCGCCTGGATTTATTGGCCAAGACCTTCTTACGCTATCCGCCGGGCCACGAGTTAACCTTACTACAGCAACTGCTCTCGCAGCTAAAAAATGATCAACTGGCAGAAAATCGAAATACTGAAACACAAGGCTCCGATGAATTGCAGCCTGTATCACCAGAGCTAATCGAGTTCAGCGATAGGCTGGCATCTGCCAACAGTATCAGCTTACTTATCGGCTCCGATCTTCTTACTGGTGCGAATGCGACGGCCACTGTTCATAACTTGGTACAGCTTATCAAGGTACTGCAGCAAATAACGCCAAGCGTGCAGTTCCAGTTCTTGTTCCAGCATTGTAATGGACTGGGGGCGTTAGATATCACATCCAATTGGCAGGGACCAACGCAAGCGCTAGTAACCTCTTCGACACCTCCCGATATTCTCTATGTTGTCGATCAGGAGCTGCCATTTATTACTGACCCTGACGGCACCAGCAACAACACAAGTTCTCGGATTCCACTGCCTCAGCTGATGATTTATCAGGGCACATTTGTGAATTCAACAATGGAAATGGCTGATATTGTCCTGCCGGGATTCAGTTTCGCCGAGACCGACGGTACCTTCACCAATAACGAAGGCCGGGTTCAGCGTGTTCGCCCTTTCTACTCTGCTACCAAAAGCAGCACTAACAAAAACGGCGACCGCAACACCAGCAATAACGCAAAGTACGACCGCAACACCAGCAATAACGCAAAGTACGACGCCGAGATCTTGTCTCTCGTCGCGCAATGTCTCGAAAAACAAAGCGAGCTGGGATGCACAGAACCACAACGCATTTTTGATGAAATATGTCACCAGCTTCCCGCTTACCAAGGACTAGATTGGAACCAGCTAGACAGCAACCTGGCCTTCCGAAATTCTGGCCCGCTTCATCCAATCAAGCATCAAGTCAGTCACCAATTCAGCCATCAGAACATTGAAGCTTTTGTGCAGCCTTCTCCGCTTATTGAGAAAGAACACGAGCTTGTTCCGGACACAACACCAGTACCCGAAGTACAAGCCGATAATAGCCAGCCATTTCTACTGCTGACCGCTACCAGTCTTTACCACTCCAAAGATCCTATTGCCGCTTCCTCTCAGCTTGATGATATTGAGAAAGAAGCCTGGATTGAGATCCACGAGCACGATGCCAGCAAGCTCAGAGTCAACCATAATGAGCCGTTGCTTGTTCGCTACCAAACTCAATATCTTGATGCACCATCTAGCTCTGGGCAGAGCCTGTTAAATAAATCTCTGATACTGCCAGCCCGTGTTACTCGCCGGGCAACAAAAAGTACTTTGGTCATAAGCGGCGATCTGACCAAACTGCCCAATAATTTGGCTATGTCTCCAACGCCTACTCCCTGCCTTGCCAGCGTATACAGGGAGTAGAGAATGGAGTTCTCGCTTGTCTTTCTCGTTATGCTGGCCAAGGTCATTGTGCTGACAATAATTTTGTTTATCCTGCCTGTGCCACTGACCTGGATGGAACGCAAGGTTGCCGGCCACATTCAGCAGCGTCTTGGACCGATGCGCACTGGCTGGCACGGGATGTTGCAACCCATCGCCGACGGGATAAAACTGCTTACCAAGGAAGATATCATTCCGGATCAGGCTGACCGCTTTCTGTTCAAGCTCGCGCCACTTCTGTCACTGGTGCCACCTTTTGCTGTCTTTGTGGCTATCCCCTTCGGTGAACCCATCACCATTTTTGATACCCAAATCGACCTCCATCTGTCTGATATGAATGTCGCCTTGTTATACATCCTCGGGGTGGGAGGACTAGAAATTTACGGCGTTATCTTTGGCGGTTGGGCATCGAACAACAAGTATGCCCTACTCGGCAGCTTTCGTACCTGTGCCCAGATGATCAGCTATGCCGTGCCGATGGGATTTGCGGTGATTGGAGTGATCATGCTGGCTGAGTCGATGAACCTTAGCCAAATCGTCATAGCTCAAGAAAATGTCTGGAATGTCGTGACACAACCGATCGGCTTTATTGTCTTTTTTATTGCCGGACTGGCCGAGGCACAACGTATCCCCTTCGATCTTGCGGAGGCCGAAGGCGATCTGGTCGCTGGCTATCATACCGAATACAGCGGAGTACGTTTTACCTTCTTCATGACCAGTGAATATATCGTCATGCTCACCATTTCTGTTATGTGTGTACTGCTGTTCTTCGGTGGCTGGAACGGGATATTGCTGCCGCTGCCACCGGTGATCTGGTTTCTGCTCAAGGTCTTTTTCTTCGTCTATCTGATCATGTGGATCAGATTTACCTTCCCCCGTTATCGCTACGATCAGCTAATGACCA
>NZ_JAKRFQ010000278.1 GCF_022347985.1 Photobacterium sp. OFAV2-7 | reverse complement strand
ACAACATAGCGCTGGCATCATCCTGCATTTTCTTCATCACTGGCTGAAGTAGCTCTGGGTCTGCCAATGCGATACGGCCGCTTGCTGTAATGCTATAACTCTTCTTATCTGGCTTGCCCTGCTGAGGAATTTCCTTACTAGTCACCATCATTTTTCGCTCAAGTCTCGCCAGTTCACGATAAACCTGCTGATGAGAGGCATGCCAAGGTGACTTTTTAATAAGCTTTGTCAGGTCATAGCCAGTTCTAGGCTGTTCCAATAACTTACTGAGTAAGACTATCTGCAAATTACTGATCATCTTTTTTCTCCGTATCTGTGATTAACTTTTTCTGTACGTTTATTTTTTCATTGCTTCAAAAGTTGCAACTTCTAATTTAGCCAGTGTTGCTCCTATCTCTTTAAGCTCACTTGGTAACGAATTGACATTGTTGCGGTTCATACGCAAATTGACTGATTTAGATACACACTCAAGATTATCTATATCGCAATTAATGTTGTTCCCATCCTTAAACCTAACAACGTGCCCGTCCGGAATAGAGCCATGATGTTTTTCCCAAACAACATGATGTTTAGGCCGATAACGCGTATCAGCGTCTGTATATGGGTTAGGTTCATCTACCTTAATTAAAATATGGCCATCCTTTGGACAAATCCTTTCATGTCCTAGAGGCTTGCTGTTACTTGGTGTTTGACCAGGTTTGAAACTTGTTTTATTTGGCTTACAGACTCCTTTAGTTCCTGTATTCCACGGTTGACTACCTTTCACGTACTGACCATTTCTGCCGGTAAGCCACCCATGTCGTTTGCAGTAGGAGCTAATCGCTTTTTCTGTCAGGGATAACGTAAACATTTCATTAAACGTTCGAGTCAGCTCTTTACGAGGTAAGGAGCAATTAGCCTGTAAAAAACACTTCTGTTCCTCGGTATATAAATGACTTTGTCCTTTAGGCATCTCTTGTATCCTCTACCATCATTGGTACTTCATATTTCCCTGCATATTCCGCCTTGAACTTCATTCCATCGAGAACAAGGGAAGCATTCTCAATAATTTGTTTTGATACAGAGGAAACAGCCTTGCTTCTCTCTATCTCCTTTTGCAGTTCATCTGCATTTAAAGATTCGTCACTTAACCTTTCCATCTGAGCGAACAAATGATTATTAAGGTCAACCAATTGATTTTTCATAATCACCTCCTACCAAGCGCCATCGTTCTTGGCCCGGCTCCGCAAATCATCAAAATCCACAAAGCCAAAATGGCGAGCAGCGCTGTTACGGGCTTTTTGTTGCACCTGACCTCGGCGGCGAAACCTTGTTGTTTGTTGTACGAACTCGGTTTTACTTGGGTATTGCGACATGGTTTATCTCCTTATTTCCCATTTACTTGTAGCTCCTGAACACTTTCAGGAATACCTGGATAGAGGCCAAACTCGCGCAAGTTTTCGACCCCTAGCGCAATAAGGTTTGAAACACGCTTGGTGTTAATTGTTTTTTCACAAGGCTCCTTAATAATCATCCCTGCATTTTTTAACTGGCGCTTTAAAACTCGATCAGATTTAACTGGCAAACTATCGAACGTTTGCTTCAATGAAGATGTTTGACTTAATTGCTGCATAATGTGACTGGTTCTAATTAGCAAACACAACTCACCATCAATCCAATCAAACACATAAGGATAACGGTACTGGCCTGAATCAATCTCACCCAAAATAATATGAAGAATCCAAACCCAAGGCTCACGGTTTGTATTGGTTTCACTGATATGAGAGTTCATTTCTGTAACTAAGTGAGAGACAAACTTTCCGTGTTTAGATGGCAACCCAGTAAATTGGCATAACAGCTTCCAAGCTAATAAAACACAGGTGTAGTTTTCAATCATTCGATCTGCAGCACTATCATTACTAACTGAACTGCGTTTAGACTGAAGAAAACTGTAGCATTCATTAAAACTTCCTTTAATTTGATCCCGAGAAAACGTAGTT
This sequence comes from Photobacterium sp. OFAV2-7, assembly GCF_022347985.1. Taxonomy (GTDB): domain Bacteria; phylum Pseudomonadota; class Gammaproteobacteria; order Enterobacterales; family Vibrionaceae; genus Photobacterium. The sequence goes on along the minus strand of NZ_JAKRFQ010000278.1, from coordinate 3,688 downwards.
AAGAATTGAATCCATTCTTTCACAGGAAAACGCGGCAAATCATCGGGTAATAAATCTCCTTTCCTATTGGTTAAGTCAGAACGAACTAATTTACCCTGCAAACTTTTTGCAGGTACATCTTCACCGGCCAGCATGATAGGAGCAGAAATGATAAATTCTGTCATATCTGAAGAACGCTTGGTTGGCGTATACTGATAAGACTCTTGAAGTAAAGATATTGCCTTATCAATAACTCGTTGGTCTTGAGTACTGATCTCTTCCCAGCCTACAGGATGTGATGTGTGCCCTACTGACGTTAACAAACGAAACTCAGATTTTATGCTCTGACTGGAAAGCATCGTAAAACCAATGGTGCGCTCAAGTCGTTTAATTAGTGTTGATTTACCTGCACCTTTATCTGCCTGAAGCGTAAAGTGAGGCCAAAACCCTATGAAGTTCTTAATATGGCACCCTACAGACCAAACAAGTGGAATAAGCGCAGCACTTTGCTTAAATGTCTGACTGTATGCCTGAATAACTGCTTTACCATTCAATGGTGAACCAGAAATAAACCGTAAGTTATAATATGGGCACTGCTGTTTAGGATTAGTAAAGTAACAATCTGGCCCCTCGTTAAATACTGGCTTACCATTTAACCAAGCTAAGCCAACAAAGTTAGCCACATGCCTTTCACCAATATGTGCAGTGCGTTCAAGTACATTAATCATCCTTGAAAACTGAGCAGGCCTATAAATAGCCCCAAACTTACGCCATTGATCAAGGTTATGAACCTGCTCATCCTCAAACACTTTTCTTATGAGTGTGTTCTGATGCCTCGGAGATTGGACAGATGCCGAAAATAATGTTTGCTCACTTTGATCCTGATCGCCAGTCATGACAGAACTTGCACTTGAAATAGTAATCCGACTAAAGCTCGCCACACGAAAACCGCACAAGTCTTGCGGAGTAATTTGTTCTTCCCCTTCATCTGACTGGGAAACCTTTAAATAACTGGTGAAGTCTTGTTTGGTACGAAATAGGCTGTAAACATTTCTATCATGTGATGGCAATGACACACGCTGAAAACGACCAACTATTAAGTTGCCACTTTGTCCATAAACCAACCATTGTTCTAGTCGGAGTAACGCTAATTTGGTTTCCTCGGGGCCATACTTTCGTAGGTAATCATTCAGATCGTTGACCTCTTTCCAATTAGTCTTCTCTTGATCTACCAAAAAACAAGGAATGTTTAGTGCAGTACACGCTTCATGAACCAGCCATGCCGCCTCTGGCCCCGGGCGGTGGCCTTTGCGTGGACCTTCCTTAATTGGCATATCATTGTCGAAACAACACACCACCTTTTTCCCTGCCAGAAAACGCCAGTCAATTTCCTCAACGGCCAATCCCCGCGTTGCGATAGCTGTTGTGGTTCCTTTGTTCGTTCCTTCTGGGTCGAAGGCTGCCACGGCAGAAATGGCGTTAATTGGGGACTCAACGACATAGACCGTCTTAGCTCGGCGTAAAGCCAGTAAATCTGGGATGTACGGATAACCACGCTTCTCTCCTTGTGCTTTGGTTTTCAGATCGCCATTCAACGCCGGATCAAAATAACGGTAATCAATACCCATTACCTGCTTGCTCAAAACACATCGAGCAGGGAAAGCAACAGCAGGGCCGCCATACCCTATTTCACCTTGGTTCTTCTTCGGGTTCGTCCAGCCACTAAAACCAAAGGCCCCACGCTTCTGCAGCATATCGATAACAGGAGCCGGAATTTTCCGCTCATCAAACAAATAAGCACGGGCATCATTAGCAACTTCTTTTTGCTTATCTGCCAACCAATCCAACGTTTCTTCTCTTTTCTGAGGCTGTTCCGGCGAGTCAGTGGGGATACCGTACTCTTCATGAAGCCACTTCATTGCTTCGCTAGCATCATCGGCACGACCACAATAGATCACTAAGTCGATACAACTACCTTTCTCGCCGGAGGTATGGTCTTTCCACATCATGTGGCCAGCTTCTTTGGCATCGAAAATACTTACGCTCGGGTGCTTATCGGCTCGGCCGGGAGCACGATAATTCCCATTAGGGTCAGGGCGCTCCATATCCAGGCGTTCTGCCAAGTCATGCAAATCAATAAGTCGTTTTAGTTTGTCTGCGGACGCCATACAGCGTTCCTCCAATATCTTGCAAATTCACCCCAATCTCGACGGGGCCAAAGTGCGCCGTTAACTGGCGCTTAAAGGCATTAAACTCATCAGATTTCAGCAACTCGGCGAGAGCTGGATAGCTGTATTGAATGTGTTGCCATGTCATTTGCTTCTTTTCTTGTGATAACCGGCTAAGTGATACCCCTGGGGGCTGGAGCCGAGATAAACACGGCTCTGCCCATAGTGCAGGCTTATATCCTCGCCAAGGCCAATTCGGATATGGGGGTTCAGAGGCCATGAGCCCAAATCCGTCGTAAAGAGGCTGACGCCATCCAGAGCTCATCACTCATTTGGCAGCCATGAGTAATACCGTTTTGGGTAACGAGATCTTTGGGTAACTCAGTTAGGCTTTTTGTCTCTAGCTGCAGATGGCCTTGCTGCTGCCACTGCTGAAGTTGTTCTCCAAGTTCACTCTCAAATGAAGGCAGAGAAATAAAGCCCTTAAGCCGAACAAGTTGATGCTCGAGCTTGAGCAAGCAATGTTGCTCTTGCTGAGACATTCGTGCTGCCGAGATTTGCTCAGTCATAGCTGCCCCCCTAGATAATTTGCAGCTATCGCTCTAGTGGGATGAATTTGATGACGACTCCATACAGAGTGTTTGTTCAGAAGCTTGAGCATATCGGGCACATGTTCACGAGGAACACCTTCATGGCGCAGCCAACAGCGGATAACACCAGGCTGAACGCCGAGATAGTCGGCAACGTACTCGAGTAACTCTTTGTCGGTCGCTTTGCTTCTAAAAATATGGAGATTCAAGTTTCGTAAAGCGGCCTGCAGCGCTTTTCGCCTAAGCTCTTGCAAAGCTTGAGATAATGACGTTTTCATCGTTAATTCCTTCTACATCCAGAAAACACAGCGACTCGGTTATCGCTACTGATCAGGTGTTCACCACTTCCAATCTGTTTAACCAGCACTTTTCCATCTAGCTGCGGTTGAACCGATTCCAACGGCGCCGCTTCATGGGGATAACCGGAAAGGCTAACTACATCGCCACGGCGCAATGTTTCTGCGGGTTTAAACATGTCGAGCATTAGTGCAAACATGTGCTCGCCTCCCGCATGGCCGATGCAATAGATTCACGATCCGGCATGGTGTAAATAGATGTGGTTTTGATGTCGGAGTGGCCCAGAACAGCCTGAACACGACGCAATGCATCAGGAGCTGTTGCGCGTTCTAGATAGCGCTTAGCCCAGCAGTGGCGTAACCAATGAGGCGTCCCTTCCGGCACCTCTGCCTCCCGGCACCACAGTTTGAAACGATGCTGAAAACTTCGACGGCTCATGCGCTGGCGGTTACGGCTAAGAAATAAAGGGCGCTCATCTCTGGGGATATCCCAATCCCACCCCTCACTCATATGACGATGAATTTTAAGCAGCTCTTTCAACGCCGATGTTGCTGACTTATTCAGCGATACAGGGTGCTTCTTCTGCCCTTTGCTATTGGTGCTGTCGTACACCAAATAGCCTTCATCCAGGCTTAGCTCAGCATCGAGTACCGT
>NZ_JAKRFQ010000277.1 GCF_022347985.1 Photobacterium sp. OFAV2-7 | reverse complement strand
TTTTAGACTTGGGTTTACTCGCAACCACAACTTGTTCAACAGGCGGCTTTGGTTTAGCTATCGGTGAACTTGCCTTAGCTTTAGGAGCAGGTGCAGGTTTAGCTTTCGACGTAGACTTTGATATCGATTTCGGCGTAGCTGCCGCTACTACAGGCTTAGCCGCAGGTTCTAACATCAACGTATCCGCTGATGGTTTCACCAGCTCAATATTCCGGCGCAGTCCGACACCATATTCCTGACTGCTATATACCGTCGATGACACCGACTCAGACTGTTGATACAAAGAGGATTCAGCATCAGCCGCATGGATATTCATGCTGACAATTGCGGCGGTTCCTATCGCCAATACGTAACAGGATTGCTTGATCATAGCGCCAACCCTAGTTCCTTAAGATCATCCATGATGACCTGGCCGATATGGTTGATGGCACCATATCGAACCTTCAGCACCTTACCCTGATACACGTAGTAAAGTGCAGGCATGCCGATAGGCTGGAAATCTTCAACCAGGGTTTGCTCAGGATCGTTAACGACAGGAAATGTTATTCCTAGCTCCTGCTGAAAAGCCTTGGCCAATTCGACATCTTCATCGACATCAACACCTAATACCGCCACCTGGCTGGCATCAAGCTGCTGAGCTAGCTGATTCACTTCTGGGAGCTCTTCACGGCATGACACACACCACTCGGCAAAGAAATCGATAATCGTCACGGCTTCTGGATTTAGCCCCAATTGTTGTTGAGCAAACGGCGACAGCGAATCGCCTTGCTGGTAGGCCTGAGCATTTGCCGAAAGCAAGATTGCCAAAGCAACCAACCATTTTTTAAACATAAACACCTCTAAAAAAGCAATTGATTGGTATTTTTATTTATATTTACGGCTACCAATACTGACCGTTACTAATTCACTTATGGATCACTCCCCGAGAACAATGCGGGTACTGGTCTCAAGCTGAAGTGCAGAACGAAAATAAGCTTCGAGATCAGCAGTATTGTTCGCGTCATACACAAGATCGTCACGACCAGTACATTTACGGAACTGCTCCAGTCTCGAGTCATTTACTCCGAAACCGATAAAGCTCATCTCGATCCCAAGCTCCTGCTGGATCACATTGCACAGATCTGCATCGATTAACTCATTGAGATATTCCGGGTATAACGGAAAATCCTGCCCATCTGTAAACAACACCAAACGCTGTGCAGGCTTAATAGCATGCAGCGCCTCAACCTCCCATTCCTGCTGCCATTCTTCAGTCAAAGTACGTATCCCCCAAATCAATCCCTGGTAGGAAGCTGTACTTGAACCACTGGTTTTCAACCCAGCGACATAACTTTTCAACTGACTCAAATCATCGGTCAGCGGCAAAATAGAGGCTGTTTCACTACAACGATCGAGCCAAGGGCTAGGGGTAACATCTCGCATAGACAAAGTGGCTGATGGTGAATCTAGATCATCAACAGTTTTCTGAGGGTCCCAGCGCCCGGCCGTATATGACAACCCATCCACACATTTGGCCTTGTTTAATGATTTTGAATACCAAGGTGCATCCTTAACCGTCACACCGGTTTGAAATGGCACAATAGAAAAGCGCACCTGGCTATTTAGTGAATCAATATCATCGATCACATCGGATATAATTTTTTTAAGCTGAGGAAGCTCTTCTACCATCGAACCTGATATATCAAGAACTAAAGAAAACTCAGTCGGTTGACTCGACACACTTGCCACTAATCTGGATGTAGAATCACTACTGGCATGAACTTGTTTTTTACCCTCAGCGGCAGCTGGCAATATCTCTGGCATCAGAGGTTCAAAGCTATATTGCGTCGACACATGACAACCGTTTTGCGTATCCATTTGGCTACTCGCCGGAACAGCGTCAGGTACAAACACCGGACGGTAGTAGTCTAAATACTTCCGAGCCATAGTATTTGAGCCCTGCTGCTGATAGGCACAGGCAATAGAAGCCGCATCTGAAGCATGACCTGCACGCACAAGAGCCTGGGTATACATCGAAAAAAATACCGCCACAGATATCACGGCAAGTAATACGGGCAACAACATCACGAACGTCAACGAAATCGCACCACGCTGTTTCAAAGGGATCTGTGGCTGTGAGCTTTTACCAAGGCGACTAGTCATACTGCCTCCCGATCAATACTGCCGAACTGTTGTAATAGCGTTCGGCAAAGTCTCGAACGAAAACCGGATAAACACTTCCCGTCAACAACGGCAGCGATGTCAGGCATACCGACACCTGAAACAAATCCGGACGCAGGCCATTGTTCAAACCCGAAACCGTGCCAACCGGTGCCAATGAGGCTAATTGAGCTAGCTTCTGTTGAGCCTGACAAGATCCACCCGCACTTTCTGAAAAATACACAGCACCGGCACTGCCCTGTTTTAACTGCTCCAACTGAATACCGACTTCTACTGAGGCCGAGTTCGCGCCAGACTGAAAGTGTCGTTCGGCAACAACACGCAAAGCATCTGCAATCTGAAGAGTGATGACACCACCAGATCCGGACAGGTCGAACTCTAGACGTTCACTGGCAACAACAGATGTCAGAGAATAGGCAAGCTGATCCAGCTTGGCTTTCAGGCTCAAACCGTGGCCGATTTTTACCGCAAACACGACCAACACCATCAAGATGAGTGCAATCACAGGCAACTCAATCACACTGCTACCACGCTGTTTACCCAAGGAGGCCGTTGAACGAGCGGGCATGGTTCTAACTTCTTTCATGAGCCACCAACATCTTTCGCTCAAACGTCGTCAAACGCTCAAGACCTTCAGCCCAACCTTCGATAAACAACACCTGATAGGGATAGCTCACCCTGTACTCGGCAAATGGCTGCCGAGTATAGGCTGATGAACCCACATTATTTCTCAGCGCCTCCAGCGAATCGTAATACGTCGCTTCAATCTGGAGACGGCTGCTATCTACCATCGGAAAGTCATATTTTGCCAAAACGGCCTGCATCGACCTGACGACATTTTCATGATCGTTAACGTGAACAGTCTTGCGAGTTGCTGTCGCCAGGGCGACATCCAACATGTTGCCGGTCATCATGAAACGGCAAGTTTCAATCACCACCAGCACCATGACGAAAAAAGACAGGAAGGTAACAGCAAACTCTATAGTTATATTTCCCTGCTGACGAGCCATCACAACATCTGCTCCCACTGCTGGTAATAAGCGAGGTTTTTCTCAAGCTCAGCATGAGTCAAGTCCTGCTTGGCAATGGTCTTCGCCGCCTCGATATCCCCTTTCATCGCGAAAGCCAGCGCAAGATTCTGACGCGTCTTGGTGGTGCTGTTGCCACGAAGGTAGTTCGGATACAGAATATCGATCCCTTTTTGCGGGTGATCGGCCAAGATCCACCCCAACGCAAGGTTGTTGCGATACTCAAGGCTTCCCGGCTCTACCGCCAAGGCTGCGATGAATGCCTCTCGGGCCTTACTGTACTCTTGCTGCAGGGCATAACTCACCCCGAGACTGTTCATGGTTTCGGCACTTTGTGGAAGCTGCTTCGCGGCTGACTCCAAATCAAGCTGCGCCTGACGGATATCGCCCATAGCCAGTTTCGCCCGGCCCAGCTCACGCAAGATATCACCACGAACCTGCTGCTCTGCCGCTTGATCTTGCACTTTCGCCTTGTTCAGAAAGTGCAGCGCCAGTTCAAACTCACCGGTCTGGTTGTAAGCCACTCCAAGCAAATAGAGCAATTCAACATCATCAGGTCGATTTTCCAGTTGCTGGCGGTAAATCTCAATAGCACTCTCGGGACGACCGCCGACCAAAGCCACTTCTGCCAGTTCGCGATCACTTTTCAATCGGGCTGCTTGTTCTTCAGATTGCGCAGAAGATTGGCTGGCGCATCCTGTCAGAGCGCCTGTGAGTACCAACATTGCGACAGTGAACAGGCTCAAACGTGTTAGTTGTTGCGTCATAGTGTCCCCAGACTCTCAAGTAGCGCAATAATAGTCGGCGCAACAATCAGCACCACAACCGGCAACATGATCAGCACCACAACCGGCATCGACATTTTGGCCGGGATTTTTCCGACACGTTCTTCAAGCTTCAGGTATTGATACTGACGGCTGTCAGCGGCAATCAGGCGCATGGTTGATGCAATCGGACTGCCGTACTTTTCTGCCTGTGACAGGGCAATCACGATATTTTCAATTTCGACAATGCCGGTTCTTTGGGTTAAGTTTTCAAGTGCCTCCAGACGCGAGTCCAGTACCCGCAGTTCTGCCTCGGTGATCAGCCATTCGCGCGATAGCTCAGGCGCCACCTGCGCCATTTCCTTGCCAACCCGGCCGAAGATCGCTTCCAGCGTCAGCCCTGATTCAACGCAAACCACCATCAGATCCAGCGCATCCGGCACAGCATGGGCGATCCGCTGACTCACTTCATGAGCTCGCCACTTCAACCACTGCTCAACCACCAGACCGCTGGCAATAGCAAACACCAACCCTTTAGCCAGTTGGATACTGCTCAGGTCAAAATCGATGTAGGCTAGCCAGGCCGTCATGCTCGATGCCATGACAGACAGCTTGACAACAACGAACCAACTGGCAGCCTGCGGCGAATGAAAACCCGCTTTGCCAAGGAGTACCTTTACATCACGGCTCACCGAGAACGTTGGCAAACCGGGTAATGAATGGTGCTGGGCCAAACGGAAATGATGAGAGACCAACCCCAGTCGCTCAACCACGCGATCACGACGCTGAGCTCTGGCATTGAATAACAAAGCCATGCAACCACCTGTGACCAACAAGGCCACAGCTATCCATAGAGAGACAGACATCAGGACCTCACCTTGGTTAGCATATGAATAATTCCCAGCCCCAACGCCATGCTGCCGACCACATAGGCCAGCACGAACTGTCCGGCATCGGTATTTGTCAGATTGAGAAAAGCGGTTGGATTTTTGAAAAACATAATGCTGATCAGCAATACCGGCAGAGAAGCCAAAATCATCGCCGTCATTCTTGGCTCTGCCGTCAGGCTCTTGATTTTCATCTTGATGGCAACATTGTCGTGCAAGGTACGGCTAAGGCCATGAAGCACCTCACGTAGCTGACCACCGTTTTCCTCATTGAGCACCAAAGCCACCACGAAAAAGTGAAAACCAGAATACGGCAGGCGGTAGCAGGCTTCCCGAAGCGCCTGCTTCAGGCTGATACCAATTTCGAGCTGATCGCGAATTAACACAAACTCACGCCCCAACATGCCCTTCTGGTAGTCAGCAACCTGAGCAATAGCCTGCGGCACCGAAATACCGGCAGCGACGGCACGGGAAATTTGCCCCAGTACCTGAGGAAAGGTTTCTTCAAACTCTTTACGCTGACGGATCCGCATCACCCAGTACGATGCCAAGGCCGCAACTACGACAGCCCCAGCGGTACTTACTGCACGAACAACCAAGGGTAAAAAGGTACCGGCAAACCAAACCGCCAGAGCAAGAGTAACCAGGCCAAGCAACAGCCATAGTTTGCCCTTGCGACCAAACAAGGCATCAATTCGGGACTGTACGCGATTCCAGCGAATCAGAAGCGGGCCAGTACCTTGCTCCCAGTCAAACAGCGCCATATCCAGATAGGTATACTGGGCCGGCTGCATGATGACGTCATAGCCTTCACGGGCGCAGGCCAGTCCGGCCTCCTCGTTCTGCCAGGAAAAAA
>NZ_JAKRFQ010000276.1 GCF_022347985.1 Photobacterium sp. OFAV2-7 | reverse complement strand
CACAAATCCGATATCGGCTGCCTTACTCGGCGGCAGGCCAAAGTAGCGCTTGAATTCACGGCTGAACTGGGTGGCACTTTCATAACCGACTTTTACAGCCGCGACATTGGCTGGCATTCTGTCTTGTACCATCAGGGTCCTTGCTTTATTTAAGCGGATTTTCTTGATGTATTGCAGCGGAGGGTCTGTCACTACCTGTTTAAAAGCACGATGAAATGAAGAAACGCTCATCCCTGCCATATCGGCCAGATCATCAATCGCCAGCTTTTGCTCATAATGGGCCTGCACATGATTGATAACTTTAGATACCCGAGACAGGGCACTATCTTGCTTACAGTATTGGGCAAGTAGGTAACCTTGCTCCCCCTGTAAGAGCAAATAAAAGAATTCCCGTATAATCTGAGGTCCCAACACCTTTGAATCAAGCGGACTGTGTAACACCTTCAGCAGGCGAGTCATACAACTGGTTATATCAGGTGTGATCCGGGCAGCTGCAACACCACGCCCATTTGGCTCGGTCCTTAATATGTCAGGATCTCCATGTTGTTCGATTAACTCAACAAGTTGCTGGATAACGGTAAGATCGAACCCTATATCAATCCCGATAAGCGGTGATTCTTCCGATGCAAAGGTTTCACAGGCAATAGGATAAGGCGTTGCCACGATCAGACAATGCTCCGTATCATATTCAAAACGGTAGTCATTCAAATGGCCTACCTTGTTGCCCTGAAAAATAATCACCACGCCCTGCTGATACATCTGCGGCGTCACTTTATGATATTTATTAATTCTGAATAACCTGACACCCGGTAAGCTGGTATCGACCCGCCCTATCTGTTTATCCAACCCGTATAGTTCACATAGCGATGTCGCTAAGCTAACAGTATTGATCATGTTTACCTCCGATAGAGCCATCATCGTCGTTACAGTCACGAATGCAAGCACCTCTCATAAAAAAGTAGAATTAGGCAAGTATTAGAGAGAATCGTGTATTAAACAGTTACCAGAACTCTCATAGACTATACCCTATCGATTCAAGGCCGTGATAAGGCTGATAATGACTCTCACCGGAGAACAATGATGAACAAATTCATTTATCAAAACCCTACCCGTATTCATTTTGGTGAAGGCCAGATCGCTGCTATCACCAATGATATTCCGAAAGATAAGAAAGTTCTGGTTACCTATGGTGGTGGCTCAATCAAAAGCAACGGCGTCTATGCGCAAGTAGAAGCTGCACTGGCTGATCACCAATGGGGAGAGTTCGCTGGTATCGAGCCAAACCCGCAATACGATACCCTGATGAAAGCCGTTGATATGATCAAAGCAGATGGTTATGACTACCTGCTGGCCGTTGGCGGTGGTTCAGTTATCGACGGTACAAAGTTCATTGCTGCAGCAGCTAGCTACAAAGGCGAAGATCCATGGAACATCCTGGCAGCCAATGAAGCAGTAAAAGCAGCCGTACCACTGGCCTGCGTGCTAACGCTACCGGCAACAGGCTCAGAAAACAACATGGGGGCTGTTGTCTCTCGCGGTAAAGACAAGTTGGCATTTATGTCTCCTCTTGTTCAGCCTATCTTTGCTGTACTGGATCCGAAAACAACCTTGAGCCTGTCGCCTCGTCAGGTTGCAAATGGCGTTGTTGATGCTTTCGTTCACGTGATGGAGCAATACCTGACTTTCCCTGCAAACGCCAAAGTGCAGGATCGTTTTGCCGAAGGTCTATTGCTTACCCTTATTGAAGAAGGCCCTAAAGCACTGGCTACTCCTGATGATATGGATGTACGTTCCAATGTTATGTGGTCGGCAACTCAGGCGCTTAACGGCCTGATCGGTGTCGGTGTACCTCAAGACTGGACGACCCACATGATTGGACATGAGCTTACCGGCAACTACGGTATCGATCATGCCCGTACTCTGAGCATCGTATTGCCTGCCGTCATGCAAGAGCGGCGTGCCGACAAAGAAGCCAAACTGCTTCAGTACGGCGAACGTATCTTTGGTATTACCGAAGGCTCTATTGATGAGCGTATTGATGCTGCCATTGCCCAAACTATTGCTTTCTTCAAGCAGATGGAAGTACCAACACGTCTTGCAGATGTCGACCTTGATGCATCAGCGATTGACACACTCGTCGCCGGCCTTGAAAAACATGGCATGAAAGCACTGGGCGAGCACGGAAACATTGCTATTGCTGACAGCCGGGCTATCTTAGAAGCAGCGCTGTAATCAGTAAGACATTAGCTACGAGTAACTGTAAGCCCATCACATAATGTGGTGGGCTTCTTTATTACTAACGCCATTATCTACGCCTCGATTTTCATTACCATTACAAGCCTCTATCGAGCAGCCACTTTCTGCTAGGACACCGGCAACGGCGTTCCTTGTTTCACAGGGCGGATCGCAAGGTTGGTATTGATATCTTTGACCATATTCAAAGTCTGTAGCTTACGCATAAAGCCTTCATAGTGCTGCAGATCTTTACTCACAACTTCTAGCAAATAGTCGTATTGCCCCGAAATCACATGACAGCTGATCACTTCATGCATGCACTCAACCGCATTTTCAAATTCGTTGATAGCCTGATCACGGTGATTGCTTAAGCTAACGTTGACAAAAAACGTCATCATCAGGCCTAGTTTTTGTCTGTTCAGTTTAACCTGATAGCCATCAATCACCCCTTCTGATTCGAGCAGCTTGATTCGCCGGGCACAAGGAGAAACAGACAACCCGACGGCATCTGCAATCTCAGCTGTCGTCTTACGTACATCTCCCTGTAACTCAGCCAAAATCTGCTTATCTTTTCTATCCATTATTAAGCCCCACCAGCAATTAACAAAAAACACCAACATATGGAAAATTATTAGAAATATTTATCAAATTATCCACGCACACACCATACATTTGCCAACTTTAGCTGCGGATAATTATTCATACTTTTATTCCCAGCCACTATTACGCGGAATATATATGGAATGTGTAGCAAAGAAAGAAAAGCTGTTGGGATTGCTGGCCATGGCGGCAACCTTGTTAATCTGGGCCAGCTTCTTTATCTCACTGAGGGCTTCAGGCCAGTCCCCGCTTACTGTCGGTGATATTGCGCTTCTACGCTTTGTCCCAGCCGCTTTGGTATTCGGTATTTTAAGCCTGCCTAAAACAAAGCAAATCAAGGCCACAGCCAAGCGCTACCTTTTTACTATCGCTATTGGTGCCGGGTTACCTTTCTTTCTATTGGCTGCCAACGGGCTACGCTTAGCACCTGTTGCCGATGGCGCTTCATTAATTCCGGGGATCCTGCCACTCTTCGTGTCATCCATCGCGGCATATTGCTATCGTGAGAAAATATCTAAGATCAGGAAGCTCGGTATTGGCTTGATATTTATCGGTATCGGCCTGTTTATCACTCACTCGTTATCAAGCGGTCAGCACCAAGTTCTGCAGGGGCACGGGTTACTGCTGGCAGCTAGTTTCAGTTGGGCCTGGTATACCATTGGAATGAGGGTAAGTGGCCTTTCACCCATTGCTGGTGGTGCCATACTGGCAATCTCGGCCTGCCTATTGTTACCTGTTTTGTATACGATGGGCTGGGTAGAGTTTAACTTGATGTCAGCACCGGCCAGTGATGTCATCTTTCATCTGTTAATTCAGGGTATCGCTGCCGGGATCATCGCAAACTTCAGCTATGGATATGCCATTTCACGACTCGGCGCAGAAATGAGCGCGGCCCTGGGTTCATTCACTCCTGTTATCGCAGCCTTGATGGCTGTTGTAATTTTTGATGAATCACTGACACTTACAACAGCGACTGCCATGGGGATGATTGTTATAGGGGCACTTTCGGCCAGCGAAATCATCAAGCTAAGGCCAATTGCCATTCGCTCGCTTGCCAAGTCTACCAATCCATAGACGGGATTCAGTCTGATAGTATGGCAGAGGTAAAAGAGGTCAGTAAGTATTTACAAGCTTACTGGCCTCTCAGCATTTAACTAGTCGATTAGCTTAAAAAACATAAGAAATACCAACAGAACCCTGGCTGGTTACTGACGCTGCGATAATCGGGCTTTTCTCGATATCACCTTCCAGGTTAGTGTATCGGACACTTGCATTTAGCCTTAAGCTTTCTGTTACAAAGACATATCCGCTCAAACCCACGAAATATTGGCCATCCCAATCGGCTTCAAAAGCATCCAGACCAGAACGCAGCGACTCCTCATTTGAGACACCATATAAATGGTTGTTAATACGATCACTATTGTACGAATAGCCAATTTGCGGCGTGATACCAAAGCGGTTCATCCTGATAGGAAGCCTCCAGGAAGCTTCTGCGTATAAACCATTGTGCTTGTTCCCCAGATCGGTACCGGCTCCGACTTCAAAAACCCCAACCTGCGAAATCATCTGATAGCTAATACCACCAAGCACCGATGCTTCACGCTCATCCAGTTTCTGAATTTGGGCATCATTTGAGTCTGAAGGCTTCAATGTTCTTGGATCATAGGCCAACCGGAAGATCACATTAGTCGGAGTACCGATTGGATATAACCTGACCCCGGCAGAAAAACCACGGAAGAATACATGTTCACTTTCATAGCCGACGGCAGGTATTACAACAACATTGGCATCGGTATCCCGATAGACTTCAGGCGCATAAGAGGTTATTGCACCTAGTGAAACCTGACCGGCAGTGGCGGTACTTCCGAATGCAATCAATACAAGGCTAGTAGCTGCTTTCAATGCCCTTTTGAAACTCCCCCGACTAGCCATACCAATTTTTGAGACTGTTGCCTTCCTTACCATTAACACTTCTTCTTTTTTGTTCATTACAACTCTCAGACTTCTGCTTTTTCTACACAGTGACTTTTCACCAACTTGAATGACGTACGGTATAAGCCCAAAATAAAAGGCGAATAAATCGCCCTCTACATAATGCCCCGCACTATACCGTCATGATGCCTGTAAATCCACAAGTTCCTTATATCAATGCGACATACTACTTAAGTAAGCGAACCAATAAGGTTCCTGGCTCACGCATAGGGTCCTGATTGACACTGAGCACATACCCGCTTGACGGAGCCTCATAACGCTTGAGCTCATCACCGAAACTATCATATTGAATCGCCACCAGCTGTCCGGCTTCAACACGAGAACCAATTTCCACCTGAGGCAATGCAAAGCCTCCGACTTCTGAACGTACGGTGATCACTTTCTTGCCCTCATAATGTTCCTGAGTGGCAGGCTTCGGCTCACCTTCAATAACACCTTCGGCTTTTAGAATGTTCAATACTCCCTGTAAGGAGCGTTCGATCATATCGGGTTGCAGCACCTTACCGGCACCTACCTCAACAGTAATCGATGGAACACCACTCCGATTCCAGACAGTCTCAAGTACACCTTCATCGCCGGGATCATCAAAAATGCAATCCGGGTTCATCAGGCGCGCCATTTTTACGGTTTGGGGAATACGGTAATCAGCAAAAACATAAAGCGGATACTCAGCACCTCGGGTTTGAGTGTGTAAGTCGATCGCAAAATCAGCATTATGCCCCAGCAAATTCTGCCAAATCGCAGCAATATAGCGCTGGGCGGCATCACCATCCGGGTTGCCCGGAAAAATACGGTTGATGTTCGTCGGTGAGGCATCGGGATCAGACGGGATAAAGTCTCGGCTGTGCATGAGCATCCCTGATACATTCACTATCGGCACAACGGTTAC
>NZ_JAKRFQ010000027.1 GCF_022347985.1 Photobacterium sp. OFAV2-7 | reverse complement strand
TAGACTTTGATAGGCCCGCCATACCGCGACCGTTAAGTTGCTGATAGTTAACAAACAGTTTGACCTCGCCGTTCGCTTCCTGGAATACGTTGAGCATTTTGGCGTTGCCGCTGCCGGTAAAGCCGTAGAACCAGCTGTCCTGCTGCTGGTTCAGGCGGCGAAGAAAGCCATTCTGGTTCCAGTAGTTGCCTGTCGTACGGTCCGCTACAGACGCGTCAAACAGGTTATATTGAGTTCTGATATCATTGAGCTGTTTAATCAGTCGTTCTTCTTGCTGCGGGCGGCCGTTTTCTTTATACATATCCGTAATAAAACGGTTTGTTGCCAATTGTTGCGCCGCGGACTGTAGCAGTGACACTTCCTTGTCGATAGTATTGCGGATCTGCATCAGGTTTGCCGGTAGCTCTGATTCAAGCAAACGGCTTTCTACCACGCTGCGGGCTTGGTTTTGACCAATAGCGCCAACAAGGACTGTTGAGGCAAGTACGGCGAGGATCATCGCCATAATAAGTTTTTGTTTAATGGTGAGCTGGTTGAACTTCATAATGCTAGCTGCTTATCGATATAGTAATGAACGAACTGCTCGTTCATGGAAAAAGTTGCCAATGACCCAAATAAAGCCATCTGTTAGAAATCTCTCTCTGTGCATGTATCTGCCAAGTCGTTACATTACTTTAGTGATAATTCTCACATTAATTCAGGTGCTATTCTATCAGCCTGTTTTTGCTGCAGAACGGCCAAAAATAGGGGTTGTGCTCGGTGGCGGGGGGGCCAAGGGAGCTGCCCATATCGGGGTGCTCAAGGCGCTGGAAGATATGCAGATCCCTGTGGACTATATCGTGGGTACCAGTATGGGGGCCTATGTGGGCGGCTTGTATGCGACCGGTATGAGTGCCGATGATATCGAGGCGCTGCTGACGACGGTGGACTGGGACAAAGGTTACGAGGATCGGGTCCAGCGTAGCGATCGCCGGGTCAGGGAGAAGCAGCAGGAAGACCGCTTTCAGGTCAGTAGCGAAATTGGCTTTGATTTTTGGGAGCTGAAGGTTCCTCGCGGTTTCGTTCAGGGACAGAGCATGGGGGAGATTCTGCGCACTACATCTGGCAATCTGCCGACGATGAAGAGCTTTGATCGGCTGCCCATTCCCTATCGTGCGGTGGCGACGGATATCGAAAACTTAGAGCCGGTTGTACTGGAGAGCGGCGATTTGGCTGAGGTGATGCAGGCCAGTATGTCAATCCCGGGGCTGCTGCCACCGATGGAGCTGGGTGACAAGCTGCTGGTAGATGGCGGTATCACCAATAACCTGCCTGTTTCCGTCGTAAAGGCGATGGGGGCTGATATTGTGATTGCCGTTGATATCAGCAATGAGTTTAAGCGTCGTGATGAGCTCAATAATTACTTTGCCGTGATGGATCAACTGACCGATTTCATGGTGCGCGATAATGCGACCCGACAGATTAAACTGTTATCTGACAGGGATGTGCTGATCCGCCCTGATATCCAAGAGATCACAACGGCGGATTTTGATCTTATGCCGGTTGCATTTGAAAACGGTTATGCGGCGGCCATGGCACTGGCAGAACAATTAAAAGGCTTGGGGGGCTCGATTTGGTATCAGAACTATATAGATCGAAAACAGCTTAAGCGCCGCTCGCTTAATCACCTTGATCAACTTGTGGTGGATGATATCCAGCTGGTTAACAACAGCCATTATTCCGATCAGGTGTTGCTGGATCGGCTGGAGCTCGAGCCGGGTTCGCGGATCAGCTCGGAAGAGCTGGCAGAAAGCGTACGTAACCTGTACGCCCTCGATCGTTTCGAGCGGATTGATTACCGGATCCAGAGTGATGGCGGCGAGAATGTGGTGTTGGTTGAGGTCAAGGAAAAGAGTTGGGGGCCTAACTTTATTGATCTTCGGTTTGCTTTAGAAGATGACTTCGAAAACAGTACAGATTTTTCCTTAGGTGTGGCGTTTTATGTGACCGGGCTGAGTGAGGCCGGGGCAGAATGGCGGACCGAGCTGGAATACGGGACCGATAAACGGATTGCGACTGGGTTGTACCTGCCGTTTATTAAGAATCAGGAATGGTTTAGCCAGCTCAGTGCCGAGTATAAAAACTCAGAGAAGAATGTGACCGCCACTGGCGAGGAGCCGAGTCTCGAAGGTATCGACAGCTTTATTCCGGCAACTTATAACGACACGATTCTGGATGCTTCGTTTGGCTGGCAACCGGAATTATGGCAGGAGTTTCGGATCGGTCTTCGCTATATCTATGGCGAAACTGAATTTCCGGGAATTTTTGGTGATCTTGGCAAGGAGAAGCGGGAAAGCCAAGTTGGATATGTGAGCTATACCCTCGATACCCTGGATGAGTTTATGCTGCCAAAACGCGGAAATTTGTTACAGGTTGAGCTTGCCGCATCGGATGACAGCAACGAGTTTTTGGGGCTGGAGCTGACTGATCTTGCTTACCATATCGATGCCAAGTGGAAGGGCGCCTATACAATAGGGGATCATACCCTCATGGGTAAGGCTGAAATTGGCAGAGTGAAGTCAGTTGAAAACCTAAGCCTGGATCCCAAAGAGCTTGGCGGTTTTCTGAATCTTTCGGGGATCCCGAAAAATAGTCTGTCTGGAAACAACAAACTTTTTTCTGCTCTTGTTTATCGTTACCACCTGCTGGATCAGGACTTCGGGCTGTTCAAATCGACAGTTTATGTCGGCAGTTCCGTGGAGTGGGGCGGGGTGTATAACGATAGCGATATCCCGCTCAACGAAGCCCCGATGTATTGGGCCGGCAGTGTGTTCTCCGGTATTACGACGCCGTTTGGGCCGCTTATCTTCGCATACGGCCAGACGGAGCAGAATAACAATGCCTTTTATCTGTTCTTTGGCGGGGCGTTATAAGGCTAAAGTCGTAGGCATTACGCCATAATTATGCTTAAAGTGTGAATGTTGTAAAATGAGGGTGATTTTTAATTTTAAGTTAAAAATGGTATGCTGGTTGAACGGTTTTGGTCTCTTCTGCCTGTAGTGTGCGCTTAGTAAGAAGAATGACAGGGCGCATTGTGCAGAATGGATCAATCACTTCCAAGGATGTTTGGCCACAAGGCTAAACCGAAATAAGAGGAATATGTCGTGCTTGAAGCCTACCGTAAACACGTCGAAGAACGTGCTGCAGAAGGAGTTGTTGCTAAACCACTCGATGCTGAGCAGGTTGCAGCTCTGGTTGAGCTCCTGAAAAATCCACCAGCGGGTGAAGAAGCCTTCCTGCTGGATCTGTTTGAAAACCGTATTCCCCCAGGTGTTGATGAAGCGGCGTATGTGAAAGCCGGTTTCCTCGCAGCCTTAACCAAAGGTGAAGCTGCATCTTCGATTGTCAGCAAAGCAAAAGCGGCTGAGCTATTGGGCACCATGCAAGGTGGTTACAACATTGAACCGCTGATTGCACTTCTTGATGATAGCGAGCTTGCTCCTATCGCCGTTAAAGCCCTTTCCCATACGCTGTTGATGTTCGACGCTTTCTACGATGTGGAAGAGAAAGCGAAAGCAGGCAACGAGTTTGCCAAGCAAGTTATCCAGTCATGGGCAGATGCAGAATGGTTCCTGTCTAAGCCAGAACTGGCTGAAAAAATAACCCTGACCGTGTTTAAGGTCACCGGTGAAACAAATACCGATGACCTGTCTCCGGCACCAGACGCCTGGTCGCGTCCGGATATTCCGCTGCATGCTTTGGCGATGCTGAAGAACGAACGTGAAGGTATTGAGCCTGAGCAGCCTGGCGCGATTGGTCCGGTTAAGCAAATCGAAGCGCTGAAAGAAAAAGGTCACCAGCTGGTGTATGTTGGTGATGTTGTCGGTACCGGTTCTTCCCGTAAGTCGGCCACCAACTCTGTGCTGTGGTTCATGGGTGACGATATTCCGTATGTGCCGAACAAGCGTGCCGGTGGCTATGTACTGGGCGGCAAGATTGCGCCAATCTTCTTTAACACCATGGAAGATGCCGGCGCACTGCCAATCGAAGTCGATGTCACTGCGCTAAACATGGGTGATGTTATTGATGTCTACCCGTACAAAGGTGAAGTTCGCCGCCACGACAACGACGAACTGGTATCAACATTTGAACTGAAGACCGATGTTCTGATTGACGAAGTGCGTGCCGGTGGCCGTATTCCGCTGATCATTGGCCGTGGCCTGACAGATCGTGCCCGTCAGTCACTTGGCCTGGTATCTTCTGATGTGTTCCGCCGTCCGGGTGCAGTTGCTGATACCGGTAAAGGCTATAGCTTGGCTCAGAAAATGGTCGGTAAGGCATGTGGTGTTGAGGGCGTTCGTCCGGGCACCTATTGTGAGCCTAAGATGACCACTGTTGGTTCTCAGGATACGACCGGTCCGATGACCCGTGACGAGCTAAAAGATCTGGCTTGTCTGGGCTTCTCTGCAGAGCTAACTATGCAGTCGTTCTGTCACACCTCGGCCTATCCGAAACCGATTGATGTGAACACCCACCATACGTTACCTGACTTCATTATGAACCGTGGTGGTGTTTCTCTGCGTCCGGGTGATGGTGTTATCCACTCTTGGCTAAACCGTATGCTACTGCCTGATACTGTTGGTACCGGTGGTGACTCCCATACCCGCTTCCCGCTGGGTATCTCGTTCCCGGCCGGTTCTGGTTTGGTGGCGTTTGCTGCAGCAACGGGTGTGATGCCGCTTGATATGCCGGAATCTATTCTGGTTCGCTTCAAAGGCGAGATGCAAGAAGGGATCACCCTGCGTGATCTGGTTCATGCAATCCCTTACTATGCGATAAAGCAGGGTCTGCTGACGGTTGAGAAAGCCGGTAAGATCAACGAATTCTCAGGTCGAGTACTGGAAATCGAAGGTGTTGAACACCTGACTGTCGAGCAGGCGTTCGAGCTTTCTGATGCCTCTGCAGAGCGTAGTGCGGCGGGTTGTACCGTCAAGCTGTCTGAAGAGTCTATTGCCGAGTACCTGAACTCTAACATCGTCATGCTGAAGTGGATGATCGCTGAAGGTTATGGCGATCGCCGCACTATCGAGCGTCGTATCACGGCGATGGAAGAGTGGTTGGCGAATCCTGAGCTGATGGAAGCAGATAAAGATGCTGAGTACGCGCATGTGATTGAAATCGATCTGGCGGAAATCAACGAGCCGATTCTGTGTGCGCCGAACGATCCGGATGATGCCCGTTTGCTGTCTGAGGTTCATGGAACCGAGATCGACGAAGTCTTTATCGGATCTTGTATGACCAACATCGGCCACTTCCGTGCGGCAGGTAAACTGCTAGAGAAGTTCGGTGGTCAGCTAGATACCCGTTTGTGGGTTGCGCCGCCAACGAAGATGGATAAGGATCAGCTGACTGAAGAAGGCTACTACGGCATCTTTGGCCGTGCCGGGGTACGTATTGAAACGCCGGGATGTTCGCTGTGTATGGGTAACCAGGCGCGTGTTGCGGATAAAGCGACGGTGATGTCGACTTCAACCCGTAACTTCCCGAACCGTTTGGGTACTGGTGCCAATGTGTATCTGTCTTCAGCCGAGCTGGCTGCTGTCGGTGCTATTCTGGGTCGTATCCCGACCAAGGAAGAGTACCTGGAGTATGCGAAGCAAATTGATGCGACAGCTGCGGATACCTATCGCTACCTGAACTTCCACCGTATGGAGAGTTACACCAAGAAAGCGGATGATGTGATTATTCAGGCTGCTGTATAATCGCAAACCGGACCAACCTCCAATAACAAAGCCATCGCAATGCGAGGGCTTTTTGTTTGCCGCTCATGAATACAAGCGGCCATATTACATACCGTATTCTATTGTTTTCCGAGCGTTATCATTGCCGCGACATTACGTGCCGTCACCTGGACATTGAACGCCGCTTCTTCCAGTGCCTCGCTGAGTGCCATTGCGCGCGGTACAACACAGAAGACGGCATCGATACCGTGGTCGTAGACCACATCACAATCATCGGACAGGCAGCCGGCAATACCGATCACCGGGATATGGAATTGCTTTGCCGTGCGGGCGACGCCAATCGGGGTCTTGCCGTGAATAGTCTGACTGTCTATTCGTCCTTCGCCGGTAATGACCAGATCTGCATCGGCGACGGTGCCAGCCAGATTGATCGCATCCATAACGATATCGATCCCCGGACGCAGGCTGGCATCGAGCAGGCCAAGCAGGGCGGCACCAAGGCCACCGGCAGCACCGGCTCCGGCCATATCTTTGACGTCACGATCCAATTGATCTTTGATGATGCCTGCGTATCGGGCAAGGTTGCTGTCGAGCTGCTGGATCATCTCGGGAGTGGCCCCTTTTTGCGGGCCGAATACGTGGGAAGCACCTTTGGGGCCGCATAGCGGATTATCGACATCGCAGGCAATTTCCAGTTTGATGTCAGCTAGTCGGGGATCAAGGCAGCTGGTGTCGATAGTGGCAAGCCGTGCTAGCTCGCCGCCGCCATAGCCAAGTTTATTACCTTCGGCGTCCAGCATGTTTATCCCGAGTGCCTGGGCCATTCCGATACCGCCGTCGTTAGTGGCACTGCCGCCGATACCGACAATAATATGCTCTACGCCATTGTCGAGAGCTGCTTTGATCAGCTCCCCGGTGCCAAATGTCGTGGTTAGCAGCGGGTTACGTTGTTCAGGAGATACCAGATGCAGGCCGGAAGCGGCTGCCATTTCAATGACTGCGGTTTTTCCGTCACCCATTAACCCGTAAAAACCGTTGACCTGTTCACCGAGTGGGCCTGTTACCTGTTGCTTGATAATCGAGCCGCCAGTGGCATCAACCAGTGACTGCACAGTCCCTTCACCGCCATCAGCCATCGGGAGCTTGTGGTACTCGGCATCAGGCAGCACTTGCCGGAACCCCGCCTCAATAGCAGTGGCGACTTCCATCGCCGTCAGGCTTTCTTTGTATGAGTCAGGGGCAATTACAATTTTCATGGTGAGAAACCTCCAGGCCAGCGGTGGGCAGTATTGTCGCTTGAGGGAGGCTCTGGCAGCCTTGCAAGCGATCTTAAATAGTCATTAGCGTAAACTTTACCTGTTCAGGCGAATGAATTCTTTGGCAGAAAAGACAGATAATCAGTGTTTTTATGCCTTTTTTTTTGTGCGTTAGCACAACGCTGGCTAGTAGTTGTGGCTGATGACTGCCAGATACAAACGTGTTTTTTCACTTATATCGCTGAATCTTAATGCGGTTACCTGCTCAATCTTGTCCAGCCTGTAGCGCAGGGTATTGCGGTGGATATGTAAGGATTCGCACGTTTGGGCCAAATCACAATTGTGGCCAAAATAGACCTTGAGCGTTTTGAGCAAGATACCGCGAGGATCGTTTTTTTGCAGCTCAAGCAGAGGATGGCGTAGCTGCTCGTATCGCCAGTTATCATCTCGAAGGGAACTGAGCAATACCGGCAGGATATGATCTTGATAGAACACAACCGTATTTTTCCCGCCAGGTGAGCCGGAATGGCTTTCCATGGTCGCCTTGGCCGTCTGGTAGGATTTAGACCAGCCTTCCAAACCGGAAAAATAGTCGCCCAGCGCCATTTGAGTGGTAAAACCGTCTTCTTTGGCAAGGCTTTTTAGCAGTTTGTTGATCTGTTTTTGTGCCAGGGGCTTAGACCAGCCATCCGTATCAAGTGAGATCGGCAGCAGCACCACAACTTCGTTCATCGAAACGGACGAGATACCGATAAGGTTGTTGTGCTCTGGTTGTTCAAGCAACTGGACTAGACGCTGCAGGTGTTCGGTAGACAGGCTCTCCCCCTGGGTGGGAAAGGCTTGGACAATAGCGGCAACACGCGGTTGGGACAGATCCAAAGCCAGGGGCTCGGCGATAGCAAGCCGCTGGTTTTCGCTGAGCTCATCGCCCTGGATAAGCTGTAGTACCAGTTCTTCGCGGTGGCGCTTGTTCCACTGAAGTTTGGATATCAGTGCCTGGTGCTCGACAATCAGCTCGGCGGTCATTTTGACCAGTTCGCCGTAGCTGCGTACTTGTTCGGGCTCGCCGGAGATCCCGATGACGCCAATCGTCTGCTCCTGAAAAACAATCGGCAGGTTGATCCCCGGTTTGACTCCCTTGAGCTGCCGGGACATCGTGGTGTCTATCTCGACAATCCGACTATCATCCAGGGCGAGAACGGCACCTTCGTGGCGTTGGTTGAGGCGATTCGGATCCGTCGAGCCGATGATCCTGCCATGTTCGTCCATCACATTGACGGAATGGCGAATGATTTGCTTGGTGCGCTCGACAATCTGTCGGGCAATGGTGGCATTTAGTTGCATTCTTGTTCCAGATCCTGACAATGTGCGGACTTTATTGCGATTGGCTCCGAGCTAAACCCGGCTCCGGCCTGCAAGCGGGCAAGTTGCGGCGTATTTTATTGTACCAAGCTTATCCAGCTGCTGGGTACTGAATGATGACAGAGAGGATAGCTATGGACTACGAATTTAAGAAAAATACCCTGGACGGTAGCTATCACGCCATTTTTTCTATGGGCCATGAGGCTCTGGGGCGCTGGTTAATCGAAGAAGTGGGAAAAGACTTTTCTAAGATCGACGCTATTTTGGCCCAAATTGGTGCGCTGAAAAACAGCACCCGTGAATGGCGGCTGGTGGGAGAGGATCTTACCCTGAGCCTGCAGGACAATGAAGCACTTGTCCAAGCTAACTACCTGTTTTCTGAAGACGATACCGAGTTAGATGAAGACATGAATTTTTATGATGATGAATGTATGTCTCTGTGTGGATTTGAGGATCTCGAGCAGATGTTGCATGCCTGGCGTGCATTTGTCACCCGCTTCTGACGGCCATCGTCTGACTCTGCACAATTTGCTTCTTTTCAGTGAAAGGGCTGCACCATAAAGGTGCGGCCCTTTTTCGTTGTTTTTAACATATTTATTTAAGCGGCTGAAATATAACAAAATAAAAAGTTGGCACAAAGCTTGTTTGTTAATCGACTGTAATCGGAAAGGAATTCAGAAGGTAAGGAGCAGGCAATGAAATTGATAAATGCAATCATTAAACCATTTAAGTTGGATGACGTCCGAGAAGCGCTGGCAGACGTCGGTGTTGAGGGGATGACAGTCTCCGAGGTCAAGGGATTTGGCCGTCAGAAAGGTCACACCGAGCTATACCGCGGCGCAGAATATCAGGTGGACTTCCTGCCTAAAGTGAAGCTGGAAATTGCGACTCAGGCAGAAAACTTGGAAGCCATTGTAGAAGCCATTTCAAAAGCCGCTCAAACCGGAAAAATTGGTGACGGGAAGATTTTTGTTTATGACCTTGATCATGCCGTACGGATCCGTACCGGTGAAACAGATCTAGAAGCCTTATAAGAATTGGACGAATAGGGGATGATGACCATGGAACTATCAACAACGGTAACAGAGCTGCGTTATGCGCTCGATACATTCTTTTTCTTGATGTCAGGTGCTTTGGTGATGTGGATGGCGGCAGGCTTTGCAATGCTCGAAGCCGGTCTGGTTCGCTCGAAGAACACCACTGAAATTCTGACCAAAAATTTCTGCCTGTATTCGATCGCCTGTACCATGTATCTGCTGGTGGGCTACAACATCATGTACGTCGATAACGGTGAAGGTGGCTGGCTGCCATCGATAGGTGCCCTGATAGGCTCCCAGGCAGAAGGTGCGGATCACTCGCTGGAATCTGACTTCTTCTTCCAGGTAGTGTTCGTGGCAACAGCGATGTCGGTGGTATCCGGTGCTGTGGCCGAGCGTATGAAACTATGGTCGTTCCTCATTTTTTCAGTCATTCTGACGGCCTTTATCTACCCGGTTGAAGGATACTGGACTTGGGGCGGAGGCTTCCTGTCAGAAGCTGGCTTCAGTGACTTTGCCGGCTCGGGTATCGTGCACATGGCTGGTGCGGCGGCTGCGTTGGCTGGTGTGCTACTGCTGGGTGCCCGTAAAGGTAAGTACGGCAAGAACGGTACAATTAACCCTATCCCGGGCTCAAACATGCCGCTGGCAACTCTGGGTACCTTTATCTTGTGGTTCGGCTGGTTCGGTTTCAACGGCGGTTCGCAGCTGATGGTATCTGACTTTGAAAATGCAACGGCAGTGGGCCAGATCTTCCTTAACACCAATGCGGCGGCTGCAGCCGGTGCTATCGCAGCCTTGGCTGTGTGTAAGACAACCTGGGGTAAAGCGGATCTGACTATGGTATTGAATGGTGCTCTGGCTGGTCTGGTTGCTATTACGGCTGACCCGCTATCTCCGTCACCTATGTCAGCGGTTGTTATCGGGGTGGTTTCAGGTGCGCTGGTTGTGTTTAGCATCATCGGTCTGGATAAAATCAAAATCGATGACCCTGTCGGTGCTATCTCTGTTCACGGTGTGTGCGGTTTCTTCGGCCTGATGGTGGTACCTTTCAACAATGCTGATGCTACGTTCGGTGCTCAGCTACTGGGTGCGGCAGTTATCTTCGGCTGGGTATTTGTAACAAGCTTCGCGGTCTGGGCGGTACTGAAAGCCACAATGGGTATCCGTGTGACGGAAGAAGAAGAGATGGCGGGTATGGATCTGCATGACTGTGGTATCGACGCCTACCCTGAATTTGTTAGCGTAAAATAAGACTATAGCTTGATATGAACAAAGTGAATTAAGTGTGATGAAACGATAGACAAGTTACTGAATAACTAGGAAACCAGTAACATATATTTAGTTCACATCTTTTAAAAATGCTGCCAAATGGCAGCATTTTTTTTGTGTTTAATTGTAATCACGCATTGTTTTAACCTTGTGCTACAGTATAATTACTTCGATATTGATAAACATTATCATTACATTTTGCATTAAGGGATGGATTAATGAAAAAGCTGTTGGCATCGGCGATTCTGCTTGGTTTGGCTGCTCCTCAGGTAGCAACTGCTGCTGAAGAAGTGAATGTATACTCTTATCGTCAGCCTTTCCTGGTTGAGCCAATGTTTAACGAATTCACAAAAGAAACCGGCATCAAGGTTAACGTGAAATTCGCGAAAAAAGGTTTGGCAGAGAAGCTGCAGCAAGAAGGCGAATACAGCCCAGCAGATATGATTCTGACAACTGATATCAGCCGTCTGGTTGAGCTGGCAAACAAGAACCTGGTTCAGCCTGTTGATAGCAAAGTCATTGAGCAAAACGTACCGGCTCAATACCGTGATAGCGAAGATGAGTGGTTTGCGCTGACACTGCGTTCACGTAACGTGTACTCTTCTCGTGACCGTGTAGGTCGCCTGCCTGCGGACTTTGACTATGCTGATCTGGCGAAGCCTGAGTGGAAAGGTAAGATTTGTACTCGCTCTGGTAAGCACCCGTACAATGTTTCTCTGGTTTCTTCAATGATTGCCAACCACGGTGAAGCTGAAACCAAAGAGTGGCTGGAAGGCGTTAAAGCTAACCTTGCTCGTAAACCTCAGGGCAACGACCGTGCGCAGGTTAAGGCTGTGAAGGAAGGCCTTTGTGATCTGGCGATCGGCAACAGCTACTACCTAGGCAAGATGGTTAACGACGAGAAGCAGAAGGCATGGGCTGAAGCGGTTTACATCAACTTCCCTGGCCAGAAAGCAGACGGTACACACGTTAACGTCAGCGGTATGGCAATGGCTAAGTACGCGCCTAACAAGGATAACGCGCAGAAGCTGATGGAATTCCTGACTGGCGATAAAGCCCAGCAGATGTACGCTGAAGTGAACTATGAGTACCCGGTTAAAGATGGCGTTAAGCGCTCTGAGCTGGTTGCATCTTGGGGTGACTTCCAGGCTGACGATCTATCGCTTGAAAAAGTGGCAGACTACCACAGCACAGCAATCAAACTGCTAGATGAAGTGAAGTTTGATCTGTAAGTTGTTACATAAAAATGGGGCGAGATGCCCCATTTTTGCTTTAGCCCTAGTATCTTTTCCAATAACTTATGGTAGCTTCACTATCCCGAAAAAAAGTAGGGGTTTTCGTGTGGTTCTATTGCAGCATCGGGTTGTAGCGACGCCATAAATTTATTGCAAAGGATACTAAGTAGTAAGCAATGAAAGAAAAATATATGTTTTGGCGGACCAGCGGCTGGGGGTTATCCCTACTGCTGGTTTTGCCTATTCTGGCGATTTTCTATACCGCGATAGGTGAGTCGGACGAGGTCTTCTCCCACTTGATGGGCACCGTCATGGCTACCTATACCAGCAATACGTTCTGGCTGGTGTCGGGCACAGTGCTGCTGGCACTGTTGTTTGGCCTGCCTGCGGCCTGGATTATGGCGATGTGCCGCCTTCCCGGTGAAAAAATACTGCAATGGGCGCTGGTCCTGCCTTTGGCCATGCCGGGCTATATAATTGGCTATATCTATACGGACTGGTTTGACTATGCCGGGCCGATTCAAATTTTCCTGCGTGATGTGTTTGGCTGGCAGAGTATCCATGACTACTGGTTCCCGGATATCCGCTCTCTCGGTGGTGCCAGCATGGTACTGGCGCTCGTTCTCTACCCTTATATCTACCTTCTTTCGCGCGCGGCTTTTATGGAGCAGAGCGTCAGTTTGCTTCAGTCTGCCCGTTTGCTGCGTTGTTCTCCCTGGGATAGTTTCCGTCGTATTTCCCTGCCGCTGGCCCGACCGTCAATCGCTGTCGGTATGTCATTGGTGGCGATGGAGACCCTGGGTGATTTTGGTACCGTCAGCTATTTCGCTGTGAATACCCTGACAACAGCGGTATATGATACCTGGCTGGGTTATTCCAACCTCAATGCGGCGGCGAAAATTTCAGCTATTATGTTGATGGTTATTTTTTTGCTGATCAGTGCCGAGCGCTTTAGCCGGCGTAAGCAGAAACTGTTTCAGCAAGAATTCGAGCATGGCGATGATGTTCGCTATAGCTTGACCGGAGCGAAGAAATGGCTGGCCCTGGGCTGGTGCTGGGGACTGGTGGGATGTGCCTTTGTGATGCCGTTGCTGCAGCTCGGTTACTACGCCTGGCATTATTTTGCCGAGAGCTGGACGGCCGAGTTTCAGCAGTACAGCATCAACAGCCTTGTAGTGTCGTTGGCTGCAGCCCTGTTTGCTGTGATGCTGGCGTTGATTGTGAATTTCTACCATCGCCTGGATGGTCGCAGGTCGACCCTGGTTCCGATCCGTGCTTCATCGTTGGGTTATGCTGTGCCGGGGACGGTATTGGCGATTGGGGTAATGATTCCGCTGACCAGTGCCGACCACCTGCTGAATGATTTTGCTATTAGTTTTGGTCTCGGTCGTCCCGGGCTGGTGTTCTCCGGGACGATGATCGCGATTATCTTTGCCTTTGTTGTTCGCTTCGCCGCGGTGGCAATCGGCAGTATCGAGAGCAGCCTGGCCAAGGTGCCGCCGTCACTGGATATGGCTTCGAAAACCATGGGTTATGCCTCGACCCAGATGCTGCGCCGGGTTCACCTGCCACTGATTCGCCGGGGCTGCCTGATAGCAGGGTTGTTAGTCTTCATCGAGTCGATGAAGGAACTTAATGCCGCCTTGTTGCTGAGACCGTTTAATTTTGAAACCCTGGCAACCTATGTATTTAACTTCGCGTCGGACGAACAGCTGGAACTGGCTGCCATGCCTGCGATTTTATTGGTAATTGTTGGCCTGATCCCGTTGGTAATGGTTAACCGTTCTTTGGAGCAGAAACACTGATGAGCCATGCATTATCCGTTCAAAACCTGACCTGTACCTACAACGGCCAGGCGGTATTACAGAACCTCTCTCTGCCAGTCAAAGACAATGAAATCGTCTGTCTGCTGGGAGCCAGTGGCTGCGGCAAGACGACCTTGCTCAAGGCCATTGCCGGCCTGTTGCCGCTGGAAAGTGGTGATATCCATATCAACGGCCGGACGATTGCCGATCAGCACACATGGCTGCCGCCGGAAAAGCGCAATATCGGGATGATTTTTCAGGACTATGCGTTGTTTCCCCATTTGACGGTGGCTGAAAATATCGCCTTTGGCCTGCGTGACTGGGACAAGAGCCGTATTGCAGCCAAAGTGAAAGAAATGCTCGAGCTGGTCCACCTTACCGGCCTGGATGGCCGTTATCCGCATCAGCTGTCGGGTGGACAGCAGCAGCGGGTTGCGATTGCCCGGGCTCTGGCCTGCGAGCCCGACCTGATCCTGCTTGACGAGCCATTTTCCAATATTGATACCCAGGTGCGTCACGGGCTGATCAAAGAGATCCGGCGTATTTTCAAGGCCCAGGGTGTCACGGCTATTTTCGTGACCCATAGCCGGGAAGAGGCGTTTGCCTTTGCCGATCGTCTGGCTGTCATGAATCATGGTGTTATTGAACAGTTCGGTTGTGCCACGGATCTGTATTACCACCCGAGCAGCCGTTTTGTAGCTGAGTTTCTCGGCTCGGGATCGTATCTTCCGGCCACGGTTAAGAATGACAATTTGTTGTTTACCCCGTTCGGTGAGATCGGTATGAAGGCCGAACAGCCTTATGGTCAGGAGACCAGTGTGGAATGGTTGCTGCGTCCCCAAAATCTGAAGGTGAGACAGGCGCAGGATGGGCAGGGAGTGATCACCGAGCAGCTGTTCATGGGGGATAATTGTCGCTATACCGTCGATTTTCAGGGGCACACATTAGTGGTGAACTCGCACTTGATCTTGCAGGTGGGCGATCGTGTCAAAGTGGAAGTCGAGCCCCACGAGCCAGTGGTATTCGCGACTGCCTGCTAATGGCAGGCTAGCCTGTTCGGTATAACAATCAAGGCCAGCGAAATGCTGGCCTTGTTGATCAAAAATCAGGGTTTGGCGGATCTTATGCTGCCATTTACTTCGCCAATAACGCTGAAATGTATGTGGCAGCCTGCTCGCGCATTTTTTCCTGATCCGGGTTGATGTTGGCTTGTAGGTAGAGGACATAGCAGATCCCGTGTAGTTGCCAGGCAAGCTCGTCTGGAGACTGCTGGGTATTCAGCTCTTGATGTTCAATCCCCTGGGCAAACATCTCTGCGAGGCGATCATGGCTTTGCTTGTTGTCGCCGATAAACTGCGGCCAGATTTCATCACGAACAGAGGTGCTCCACTCGAACCATACTTTGATCCAGTCTTGCTGTTCGATGACCGCATCGATAAGATGGTCGGTAATGCAAGTCAGCCGTGGGTAGAGCGGCTTGCTCTGGCTGCCCAGACATTCGGTGATCAGCTGACTGAAGCGATTTTCCACCTGAGTCAGGACTTGCTCAACCAGCGCTTCCCGGGTCGGGAAATAGTTAAATACGGTCGCTACGGATACATTGGCCATTTCAGCAATGTCGGCATGGCCGGCTCGGCCGATGCCACGGCGGGCAAAAACCTCTAAGGCAAAATCAAGCAACTGTTGTTTTCGTTTTTCTGGAGAAAGACGTGTTCTGGTCTTTTTGACGATCGTATCCATTTCGTTTATTCCCTAGCCTTGATTATTTATTTAAGTTATATATTTGTTTTACATAATAACTTTACAATAGCAGTCAGTTGCATTCAAACTGGTTTTGTTCAAGTTGTGTCATATAATTGACAGCTTCGATAAAATAACTATTGTTCGGCAGGAATGTTAGAATAGAGATCCGTTGTGATAGTTAGCCTGCAGGCGGCTTATGCAGTCGTCCTGATGGAGAAAAAGATGAAGCATACAGTTGAAGTAATGATTTCTGAGCAGGATGTTCAGGCCCGCGTCAAAGAGCTGGGACAGCAAATAACCGAGTGTTACAAGGATTCCGAGAACCTTGTGATGGTCGGCTTACTACGAGGCTCTTTCGTGTTTATGGCGGATTTGGCGCGTGCGATTGAGCTTCCTCATGAAGTCGACTTCATGACTGCATCAAGTTATGGCAATACCATGGAAAGTAATCGTGACGTCCGTATCCTGAAGGATTTGGATGACGATATCCAGGGCAAAGACGTGTTGCTGGTCGAAGATATCATCGATACCGGCAACACTCTGAATAAAGTCTGCGAGATTTTATCGCTACGTGAACCAAACTCCATTCGCATCTGTACGCTGCTTGACAAGCCCGAGCGCCGTGAGGTGAAGGTGGATGTCGAGTGGGTTGGCTTTGAGATCCCGGATGAGTTTGTGGTCGGTGTGGGGATTGATTATGCCCAGAAGTACCGTCACTTGCCTTACATCGGTAAAGTGGTACCACAGGAAGACTGATCGAAAAGAACTGGTTTACTGTGAGCCAAATAAAAAGCGACCACAAGGTCGCTTTTTTGTTGCTGTGTACAGCTTCGTTTAGGCTTGGGCTGGCAAAATGGCTTCCATTGCTGTCTTATAGGCTTCTTCCAGGCCTTCGCGGCTGGTCGCTGCAACGCCTAGGTCGCGAAGTACACCGTCACCGATACCATAGACCCAGCCATGGATTTTCACTTGCTGGCCTCGTTCCCATGCCTGTTGCATGATGGTGGAGTTGCCGAGGTTATAGACCTGGGTAGCAACGTTGATTTCACAAAGCTTGTCGCTCCACTCCTCACGAGGCAGGGTGCTGAGCTCGTTGCGGTATTTCAGGTATAGGTCGCGGATGTGAAGCAGCCAGTTGTTGATAAGCCCTAGTTGCGGGTTATCAATCGCGGCTGTAACGCCGCCACAGCCGTAGTGACCACAGACGATGATGTGTCTTACCTTGAGCACATCAACAGCGTACTGGACGACAGAGAGGCAATTTAAGTCGGTATGGATAACCTGGTTGGCAACGTTTCGGTGTACGAACAATTCTCCCGAGTCCAGGCCGGTAAGACGTTCGGCGGGTACACGGCTGTCAGCACAGCCAATCCATAGGTATTCTGGTTTCTGAGCTTTTGCTAGATGAGAAAAGAACTCTGGCTTTTCTTCCTTAATATTCTCTGACCAAGAGAGATTATTTGCGAATAGCTGTTTAATATCTGCCATGATGATGCCTTTGTTTGATACATTTGTTATACCAATTCACATAAGTGTCAGTCCTGCTCAGGCAGAGGCTGAAAGTTATGTAAACCGGCCCCACTATACACAAGCTGGTCACTGAGCAAATCGGATTAGTTGTCCGTTGATGAAAATTTCTAACATAAAGATTGCATTTTATGAACGCATTGGAAATAAAAAATGTAAGTAAAAATTACAAGGGTGGCGTTAAGGCTTTGAAAAATATGAGCCTTTCCGTTGAAGAGGGTGATTTCTTTGCCTTGCTGGGACCGAACGGTGCTGGCAAGTCTACCACTATCGGGATCATTAGTTCGTTAGTTAACAAGACGTCTGGTTCGGTGAATGTCTTTGGCTATGATTTGGATACCCAACTGGTCGAAGCTAAAAATCAGTTGGGGCTGGTTCCGCAGGAATTTAACTTCAATCAGTTTGAAACGGTTGAGCAGATCGTGGTGAACCAGGCCGGTTACTACGGGGTTGAGAAGGGTGTGGCCAGGGAGAGGGCGAAGAAGTACCTGACCCAGTTGGATCTATGGGAGAAGCGCAATGAGGTGTCCCGCAACCTGTCGGGCGGTATGAAGCGTCGCCTGATGATTGCCCGGGCATTGATGCATGAACCCAAGTTGCTGATCCTTGATGAACCAACAGCAGGGGTTGATATCGAGCTGAGACGCTCGATGTGGGACTTTCTGCGAGAAATCAACCGTCAGGGTGTCACGATCATCCTGACGACCCATTATCTCGAGGAAGCGGAAATGCTATGCCGCAATATCGGGATCATTAATCGTGGGGTACTGATCGAGAATACCAGCATGAAAGAGTTGCTGAGCAAGCTAGAGGTGGAGACCTTCATTCTTGATATCAAGCTTAATGGTAAGCGGCCGGTGCTTGATGAGGTTTTGTGGAAGATGCCGGACAACCATACCCTGGAGATCGATATTCCTAAGGGAACAGGGCTTAATACTGTGTTTAATCAGCTAACCACCCAGGGGGTCGAGGTGCTCTCGATGCGCAATAAAGCCAATCGCCTGGAGGAGTTGTTCGTTAGTTTGGTCGCCGCCGAGAAAAGGGAGCAGGCATGAGACATCAATTTTGGATTGCTTTCAAAAGCTTGATTAACAAAGAAGTAAACCGCTTTGCCCGGATCTGGGTGCAGACTTTGGTGCCGCCGGCAATTACCATGACCCTGTATTTCATTATCTTTGGCAGCCTGATCGGCAGCCGGATTGGTGAGATGGGCGGCTTTACTTATATGGAGTACATCGTGCCGGGCTTGATCATGATGTCGGTGATCACCAACTCGTATTCCAATGTGGCGTCGTCGTTTTTCAGTGCCAAGCTGCAGCATAATATCGAGGAGCTGCTCGTTGCACCGGTGCCGAGTTATATCATCATTGCCGGTTATGTTGGTGGTGGTGTGCTGCGCGGACTGGCTGTCGGCTTTATCGTATCGGTCGTCTCGCTGTTGTTTGTGGATTTGAATATTGCCCATCTCGGGGTGATTGTGGCGACAGTAGTGATGACCTCGATTGTGTTTGCATTGGGCGGGTTGATCAATGCCGTGTATGCCAAGACGTTCGATGACATCAGCATTATTCCGACCTTCGTACTGAC
>NZ_JAKRFQ010000275.1 GCF_022347985.1 Photobacterium sp. OFAV2-7 | reverse complement strand
TCTCGGGGATCTCGAATTAATTAACCAGCAAAAGTTTGAGAGTGCCAGTACAT
The DNA here is from genome assembly GCF_022347985.1 of Photobacterium sp. OFAV2-7. Classification (GTDB taxonomy): domain Bacteria; phylum Pseudomonadota; class Gammaproteobacteria; order Enterobacterales; family Vibrionaceae; genus Photobacterium. Next base: position 5,697 of record NZ_JAKRFQ010000275.1, on the reverse strand, counting down.
TAAAGCAGATGCTTAAAGGGATTGAATCACTGGATGAAGACGCCCATAAAATCGTGATGAATCTTGCCCTGCAGAAGCCGACTAAAGTGGACATTGAACTTTTACCACAAGAGTGGTTAAGCGCTCTTTCCTACGAGCGGTATCAGTCCTTGGTGCAATTAAACGGCCAACAGTTTTTATATCATTGGCAGCTAGAAGAGGCGCTTCTTACTGGCAACGACAGTTGGTTGGGTCTTGAAAAGACCGTGTTAAATAAGCAATACAACCGAAGCCTTAAGCAAGATGTCGCTATTCTTCATCAATATTTCGCGGTTGAGTAATTTCGATAATGCTGGTAGCTATAAATAAAGGGGAAGCTCCCCTTTATTTTTTTGCGTAAACCATACTACAGTGTGGTCTTGTTGCTTAATATAGGTATGTATTCAACAAGATAAACTGATAAATAACAATTTACTATTAATTATCTATGCTAGTGTTTGCCACTGAGATGACTAGCATCCGTTAAGGTTTGCCAATGAGTGTTACCAAAACAGTAAGCTGAGGTATCTTCTCTTTCGGTATTATCTTTATCTAGCCATTCTTGGAATACCTTCTCCAAGTCCTCGATGGTATGAATTTGGTGGTTTCTAGCTGCTTGGGTATAGAAGTGAGCTAGTATGTACTGATAATATTCAAAGCATAATCCATTGATTTTGGAACTATTATAAGCCTTTATCTTTAAATGCTTGATGCCCAGATCAGCTAGAGCATTTTGATAATGATTGTTAACCTTGCCGCCAAGGAACTCGGTCCCCCGGTCTGTTAGCATCCGATTGATAGAAATATTGAACGTTTCTAACTTCGCTTTTACTTTATTGAGGAAAAACTGAGTCACAGATTCCGAGTCGTTAATATGGCTGAAGTTGGCAAATACATAACGGCTGTAACTATCGATGGCAATATGCAGGTACAGAGGCTCGATATTAGGAAAAGCGTCAAATTTGATACAGTCTTGAATTAATAGGTCACCTGGTGCTTTTGTTGCGAGCTGACCTTGTTCATTCACCAGATTGTCAGCCAAAACATTAATTGCGTTAAGTTGTTTATCTGATAAAACATACTCGCCGCGATCAGCTTTAACTTTAAGTGCTGTGATACGTTTTACTTTGGTTTCTAGATCATAACGCAGCCAGACGGAACGTACTCCATTAGGAGAGATAGGGTAACCTTGTGCGCTAAGAACCTCAGACATTTTCTTTTGACCTATCTCTGGCTGTTCAAAGGTCAACTCGAGCAGTTTGTGCTGAATTTCTTTGGTTACACGGTTTCGCAGCAGAGGTTTATCTCTGGTCTGATCCACTAAAGCAGCTTCTCCGCCAGTTTCATAAAGCTTTTTCATCCGGTAATAGCTGTCTCTACTGTAGCCATAGATTTGGCAAGCTTTTGAAACGTTGCCGAGTTCTTCCGCCAGACGTAAAAAAGCGAGTTTTGACTTAACCATTCCGTCTTTCATAGACACCATTAATTCTATTACCCATCACCCGTGTCCGTATATTCTATAATAACAAGTCTGGTTACACCATCTAATCCCATCACATTGATAATAATAAAAAAAGAGCAAATAGCGCTATGAGGCTATTTGCTCAATTGGGTCAAAACGAGAAGTTGAGATGGCTCAATAAAGGCAAATACATTTGCTTAATTAATCATGTGTTTCTTCATTCGATTTGTAGCGATCTTGGCTAGCTAAGTTAGCAAGTAGCGACTCTGTAACATCACCTTTTAGCATCCAAGACTCAACATCAAGCCTGATGTAGCGTAACGTCTCGCCAGATGCCGGGTTAGCATAATACTTTGTCAATGGTGATGTTTGTTCTTCATAAATGGCTAAGCGGCGCTGAATGACTTCTTCTCTATCATCGGCTCTTTGAATCAAGGGTTCACCGGTAATATCGTCTAAGTCTTTAATTTGCGGGGGAGTATACTCCGTATGATAAACTCGTCCCGATGCTTCATGAATTCGCCGCCCCGCCAAACGCTTAATAATGGTGGCGTCATCCACATTCAATTCAACGACCAAATCAACCTCAATACCCAACTCTTTCAGCTTGCATGCTTGTTGTAATGTTCTGGGAAAGCCATCGAGAATATACCCTTTTTGGCAATCCGCTTGCTGCAGACGCTGATGAAGTACCGACATAACAGTGCTGTCATCAACCAAAGCCCCAGTTGACATTGCTTCTCTTAGCCGGTTACCTAGCAGGGAGGCTCTTTGCGATTCATGCCTGAGCAAATCACCAGTCGAAACCTGAGGAATGTTATAGTGCTCTTCAAGTACCTTTGCCTGGGTGCCTTTGCCGGATCCGGGGGGACCAATTAATACAATTCTCATTGTCACAATTGTCCTCTAGTGCTGCTTGGTTGACAGAACTCAGGGTTGTAGCTGTATACAAAACTGGTTTTAGTCACGGAGTGCGGGTCTACCCAATCACTCATCTTTTGCATGGCATCGAATGTTGCTTTGGCTTTATTGACCGAAAGCTTGCTATACATCGCCGAGTCATCCTCAAAATCGAAAGAGATTTCCGCCACAATAGGTTTATCATTGGAGGTTGGCTTGTTTAAGTACCATAGTGTCAGGCTAACTTCGGATTCAAGTTGGTCAAGATTAAACTCTAGCCCTTTGTATACTCTTTCATAAACAGTGAGGCTACTGACCGGTCTGAGAGTAATATCACCACTGAATTGATAATTTCCCTTAAAATAAGGAAAGTTACTGTTGATATAATCCATGGTTTTTACTTTATCATTGGATTTAAATTTCGTTGATTTGCTATAGATGGAAGAAAATGTATTATCTGCTTTTACACCGATATCTAATTCAAACTTTGTTTCTGCCTCACTATGACTGGATTGTAAATTTTCAAAGCCAGTAATATACCGATCAGGGCTACGAAATTTAAATGACATAGAGGAGTCACCTTTAGTGATCCGTTCACGAAATGAATAACCATTCTCGCGAAGTAGGCAGCTACCCGGTACATCATAAAAGCGCACCTTGCGTTTTTTTGATAGTTTGTACTTACTTTCGACGTCAGTGTCAGCTGCGCTGCTAATCACCTGACTAACATTATTAAAGACTTGATCAACAATCGATGCTTCTTCATTGAAGTTAAAACGAGAGCTATCAAGCATCATTTTATATTCACGTGAAGTTACGCTTGGGTTTGCTGCCAGTGAAAAAGAAAACAAGCCCAGTGTTATATATCCAAAATATTTCAACATCACATACTCCTTCTCTTATAATTTTTTAGTATGAATATGTTATCTCAATATTTTTTTGGACTCACATCTTCATACTTGTTTTATCTAGGTTAATAAGATTGTTGGTAGCGAGTTGAATTTAACACTATCGAATTATTGTTATTATACTTTGGATCACAAATCCCGAATTAATCTGACATATCTTGATGTTGATGTTGATGTTGATGTTGATGTTGATGTTGATGTTGATGTTGATGTTGATGTTGGTGTGGTTCTTCTGGAATAGGTTGATATCAATCTTAAGTGATGGTGGGTAAGTCGATCTCGACAGATCACAATCTCATATCACCGTGTTTGCTGCTGGGTTGATAAATTTTAGTGGGGGCGATGATAAGCTAAAGGTTCAGCCAGGTTCTCAACTTAGCTGAAGCCTCTGGAGTATCTGATTGTTAGCTAAAAACCGCGACGCTCTGTCTGCTGATCGCGATTAGCTCTCCGGCACTGTCCCAGATGTTTGCTTCAAGGTGGGCATAGCCACCGGCTGCTTGTCGGGTATGGGCTTTATACGCAAACCACTCGTCAGGCTTAACTGGCTGATGAGGGTGAATAAATTCCAGGTTCCACATCATGGTACTGGCAGGTGCCGGTTGTTTCATCATTTGAAGCACTGCTGGTGGCCAGGCGTCAATCAGGCTGATGAGGTGGGCATCGGTTATTTGCTCCGGAGCTTGTTTAAAGCGCATCCAGCCATTGAGGGAAGATAGCGGTGAGCCGCTAAAGGGCATCGCACCTTCTGATACAGCAAGATCCAGATGCTGGATAAAATTAGGTGTCTGGCCTGGAATCATGGGAATACGCGGAAGGCTGTGTGGCTCTTTTAATTGGTGCGTGTCAGAGTTGCTTACTTCAATCTTTGAAAAACGGTCAGTGCCAAAACAGGCTTGTTGGAGTACCGCAATTTGACCATCCTGGATAATCCTCGCCGTAAGTTGAGAGGCGTTTCTCCCTTCTCGCAGCACTTCGACGTCGAATGAGAACGGAGTATCGGCAAACAGTGGGCCAACAAAGTTGGTTGTGAGCGAACGTAGTGGCCGATAGTCGGCAACTTTTTCCTTCATTACTGTGTAGAGAAGTGCTGCAGATATCCCCCCAAAAGCTGTTCTTCCTTGTGCCCAGTCCTCCGGGAGTGTCATCGTTGCCTGACTGTCTGTCAGCTCTTTGGCCGTCTGAAGTAGGGTATCAATATGCATAACTTGTCCTTGTTAACATTCTGTTAATTAACTTTATCTGGTCGGATCTCTTTGGTCAATATTTGAACGGTATCTGATAGCAGTTCTGCGAGCCGCGTAGCTAGTTGAAAAGCAGGCTCGCCTTTGGCGTGTAATTGACTTGTAACTGGCCTAACTGTCAACAATCTAGACTAAGGTCTAATACATATTGTTAACAATTGGCTTGATCTAAGCCGTTTTTAGGGCTAAATTTGTTCGTAAGTTAACTAATTGTTGACAATACTGATGACCAAACAAGAAGTAGCATTTGAAACTGTCGACAATCCTGATGAGAACGGGATTGCTAATAATCCAGTTAGTAAGGATTCAGCGCTTAAGGGAGCTGACGCAAAAGAGCTGACCAAATCAGAGAACCTGACTGAGCAACTGATTGACTTAATTGTGAACGGTGACTATTCAGCAGGCAGCAAGATTTCGGAGCCAGAGTTAGCCCGCCGTTTTGGAGTTAGCCGAGGTCCGCTACGCGAAGCTATGATGCGCGTTGAATCGCTAGGCTTGGTAGAGCGTGTTCCCCATGTCGGGGCGCGAGTGGTCGCCTTGACGCAAGAGAAACTGATTGAAATTTACTCGGTACGAGAAGCCTTGGAAGGCATGGCCGCCCGATTGGCGTGTATTCATATTACAGATAAAGAAATTAATGCCCTGCAGCAGTTGCTGGAAACTCATCAGCAGCATATCGAACAGGTTGATGGCGCCTCCTATTTCCATCAGCAGGGCGATTTCGATTTTCACTACCGGATCATCAAGGCCAGTCGAAATAGCAAATTAATCAGCTTGTTGTGTGATGAACTCTATCACTTGCTCCGAATGTACCGCTACCAGTCTCAGCGTTCGCATTCGCGCCCACAACAGGCTTTGAGAGAACACTTCCATTTGCTTGCCGCACTGAAGGAAAGAGATGGAGAGCTGGCGGAAATGTTGATGCGACGCCATATCATGCGCAGCCGCCTGCTGATTGAACAACAACTGAAAGATGACAAGGAGATAGCCTCATGAGTCCAGGGAAAAGCTTCCGGCATGCTGTTGCTGCCAACCATCCGCTGCAGATTGTCGGCACCGTTAACCCATACTGCGCCATGATGGCAGAGCAGGTAGGACATCAGGCCATATATCTGTCAGGTGGCGGGATAGACAATGCCTCATACGGTCTGCCGGATCTGGGGAT
>NZ_JAKRFQ010000274.1 GCF_022347985.1 Photobacterium sp. OFAV2-7 | reverse complement strand
AGTTTTGTTCCATCAACCTAATCATGAAACTCTTCTCTTACTGTTAATACTTTTATTGAGAATAAAAAACGTCCAAACTAGTTAAATGAAATGAATAGAAAACAATAAAACTAATCAAATAGTTTAATTGATTTCAAAAAATTCTATAATTTCAACAAGATATAATCACCCAATCATCTTTAGTCTTTATGACTAAAACGTCTTACAGGTGTGGTCAATTTAATTCACAAAGAAGTGGCAATAAATATCACTAAATTATTAGTTATTTATTATCAATCACTTAGACTTTACTTGCGTAATGATTTAAATCTCAGAACTGAGAACAGAGTATTGAGAATTGATGAGAATTCATTTTTTGAGCATAAAAAAGCCCTCTTAAAAGAGGGCTCGTGAATAATGAAGCGAAATTACATTAGATAATGGGTCTGGAACGTAGCATATATTCCTGAATAATAGGGTGCTGGAGATCCGCATCTCGCATAGGCTCCCATAAGCCCGCCTGGATACCATCAACAATGACATGTACAACTGCCGCATCTATTGCTGACATAACAGCAAGGTTCACTGGCTCATTGGTTGTATAACCTAGTTCTGCTTCTAGCAGGTCTTTATAGTCGATAAACTTGAATACACCCGTTTGGAGTTCTTTGGAAAAGATGGTTTTGCTGGTTGTGACACTCAGCAATATTCTGCCGCTTCTTACATCAACAGCGCGTACGTTGACGGTAACCTGATCTGTTCGATACTGGCCTGAACCACCAATCCCCAAATAACGAGCCCCTGCCCCACCGGTTCGGACGTTGCTGTCATAAGCCACTATCCCGCCTTCCACCATAATATTGGCAGATGCTAATGATGGTAAGTGAACACCATGGTTCGTTGGTATCTCATCCTTTTTCTGCGCAGCACGGATAATTTTCCTTTCAGTCAGTAAGTTCTGCAATCCTTCACGTTCTAGCGGTATAAACCATTTTGAATCAAGCAATGCCGTTGTGAGCAATGCTGCTCCTCCCTGTGGAACCGCAGTTGAGAAGTTACTATTAGGTTGTGGTTTATATTGGCCTGTTTGATCCCTAAAGTCATACACAGAGACAAAGACTTTCCCTTTAGGAAGAGGTAAGGATACCAGGTCATGATATGCGACACCTCTCGCCATTAATGTTGGTTCCTTACTTATCTCCGGGGTTTCTAGCGACATAGAACATCCGGATAATAAGAGAAGCAAGCTCCCCCAAACTAGCGCTTTCATCCACCTTCTCCCTATAAATCCGGTACCAGACCACTCACCTGAATTGTTGATGATTCGCCCGTTTCTTTATCTGTTATTTGAATAACCAAGCTACCATTGTTATCTACGATGTTTAGGACAAAGTCATTTGTTACGAGTTGCCCAGTATTTCCGTTACCAACATCAGACAAAAGCTGGCTTATCAGGCGTGACTCAAGACTTGCCGCCAAGCGCTCAAGATCAGATTGCTCATTTAGCAAGCCGTCATCCGGTGCTTTGTGATCATTAATAGCATTGGCAACCCCCAACAAATGGGCACTGTTTAGCGGGTTACCACCAAAGCTGGGGTTTATTGGTGTGTAAACCAACTCTGTCGCCGAAACCTTAGCAGATAAAGCTATCAGGCAGACTAAGGCTAATTTGCTCCCTTTCATGATTAGTCCTCTTAAATTTCGTCATAATCAACATCAAAGGTATCTTTTAGATATCGCTCTATTCGCCACCGCACGACATAGGAACTGACCGTTTTAATTGCATCATCCACCTTCGCTTCTATTTGATCTCTTCCTGGCGATATCGCCGTTCGGTAGATAATAGTTTGTCGGTGAAAAACGGTGATAATACTGCCTGACAAGGCTGTTGGTCGTTCTTTTACCGTTAAGTTCTCTTCCAAATCCTCGAACTCATCATTCAACTTCTGAGAAAAAAGCGAGTAGAAATCTTCTCCAAGTCGAGTCATAGTTCGATCAAGTACCACACCACTAATTTCTCTTAAATCATCAAGCGCGCCATTTTTTTGTTCCAACGGAGGTCCATTCTCGAGAGGCTTCTCTTCTTTAGCCTCCGCATTAACAACCGGAAAAATAAGCGCTGTTAACAGTGTGATAATGACTGCTTTCATAATGGTAAATCATTGTAGTGATTGTTTTTGGCCCACATAAATGCTTGCATCCTGTTCTTTACATTGATCTTTTTAAACACATTGTATAGATGCGTTTTTACTGTGTTCTCACTAACAAATAAGGTTTCCGCAATTTGTATATTGGATGCTCCCAACACTAACAATTGCATGATTTCCTTTTCTCTTGTCGTTAAGTTTGCTGTCGATTTGGCAACAATTGCATCTTTGTTTCGATACGAGGTTATCAATTCATTGGTCAGCTTTCGGCTTAGCCAGAGTTCGCCTTCAAGAACTTTTTTCATTCCTTTGGCGACAACACTCATTTCATCTCCAGCAAAAAAGACACCAACCATATTCGGCCATTTTGCTATCAAATTAGCAGCAACATTATTTGGAGAGTTAATTAACACTTCACTGCCACTTATTGACTTTTCTATAAGGAACTTGATATACAAATCTAATGAGTCTTCATTGATGTGTGTGTTATCAATGATTACGAGCACCGAGCTTTTTTCAGGTAATGTTAATCCAGACAAGCCTTCAATTGTCGTCATTTGAATGGATATACCCAAAGATTTCTCTAGGAAATCTCTGAATAATGAGGATTGTAAACTGGAATCACAGATAAAGATTAGATTATTATATTTATCGCAAGCCATCTTGATATTCCCTTACTATAAATATCTTATTACTAAGACTTTTTAAATCTAGATCATAGTGTTCAAACATCAAGACGCCAAAGGATATTATTAATGCTAATAAAGGCAACATATTGATCTTTAAGAAAATATTGTTAATCTCATTTTTGAACATAAGTTCATCATTTTTCAGTAGTTTTGATAAATGCACAAAAATAGAAAAATGCCAGCTACAAAAAAAGTTAATGTGTTTTATATCTGAGAATTATTTGAATTATCAACTGGAGTATAGAGTGAAGTCAGGGGGATATTAGAGGGAGTGTGTCATCACCTTGCGCAAATTAGCGCAAGGCATTAATTTAATTTAACTTTATTCTCATTATTATAAGTGGGAATCAGAATCGCACTTAATAGGTTTGGACATTGTGTTCATATTCCACAATGATTTGATTACCACTATACCGGACATTCTTAATATTTCCATCAACAATGTACGTATTAGTTAACGTTACAGAGTTTGGCATCGTAGCCCCCACTTGCTCTCTTAAGGAAGGAAGCGTCATGACTGGGTCTACACCGATATAATGGCAAAACTGATTAACAAAACTGTGTTCTAGCGGCACCTGACCCCGTAATATGTCTGAGAATACCAACTGACTTAAACCAAGTCGCTTCGCCATCTCAATTTGTGTTACCCGCATCTTCGCTTTGTAGCTCATCCACGTGTCGTGTAATACTTGTCGGTCTTGTTCTGTGTACTGCATACCCATAAGCCTTAGCTTCATCTTATATTTATCCCCTGATTAAAACCAAAAAAAGACATAAGAATGTCAGAGCAAAGTTAGGGTTAAGAATTCATTATCAATTTTGATATTCAGGTAATCGAATCATCACTCAAGCTGCATAACAAAACCCTTTAGGCATCAATTCATTACACCAACATGCTCAATTCTCAGTCAATAAACGTTTTCTTAATCACAGAGCTTGTCGCTTCGGACGGAACATGGATATAATCCTAGAGTTAGTTCTCTTGTTCGAGTTATAGGTATTTCATGCGGCTGCAGCAGATCGTTTCAAAAATTATCATGCTTGCGATGCTGTTCACAGCACTTTCATCAACTGTGAGTGCTAACTCGTTCGTCATTGAAAACCCACTAGCACACTCTGGCTGTCAAACAAGTTCAGCGATGGCCTGCTGCAGCGAAATGACAACTGCTTCTTCAGACCACACGACAATGTGTAGTACTGACACAATGAGTGATCATTCCGTTCCCAGTTGCTGTGTCGATAACGACTGTCATACTAACAGCCTACAATTTGCAATTCTTACTCACATATTCCAAATTTCTGTTCCCTCTGCCAGCCAGGTATTTACTGAGCCTGTAGGTGAACGACTTTACTTCTACGATGTGATCCTGCGTCCACCTGTATTCGCCTAATGTCAATCAATCGTTGCGAAGGCCTTCTCAGCCTTCGACTGATACCGAAATTGTTCAATTTAAAGCGAATATAAACAGGATCTTATAATGAAACTTAATCACATCATCGCCCTATCCCTACTTGTAGGCAGCTCCTTCGCCATTGCTGAGACAATTAAAGGGACTAACTACCAGTCACCGTATTGCGGCTGTTGTAAAGACTGGGTTAAACATATGGAAGACAATGGGTTTGAGCTAGACGTAGAGTATGTGCAAGACATGACGGCAAAGAAAATCGATCTTGGTATTCGCCCGCAATATGCTTCTTGCCATACAGCTGAAATTCAAGGTTATACATTCGAAGGACATGTTCCTGCAGAAGATATCCAGCGATTTATCGATTCTAAGCCTTCACGCATGATAGGCCTTGCAGTACCGGGTATGCCAATGGGTTCACCTGGCATGGAGTATAAAGATCAGAAAGACCCGTTTGAGGTTGTCGCCTTTGATGAAAACGGAAACACTATGGTATGGGCACGCCATAACCAGTAAAGCTAGCCAAACAATAACTTAAAATAATAAGGGCAGAAAAGAAATTCTCTTCTGCCCTTTTGCAATTCCTGCCCAGCAACAATGAACCCTTTAATTGTTAACCAAGCCTCGCAAACAGCACACGGTTCGGGTCATCGTTCATTGCCCACTCATTATCTGTTTCACGCTTTTCCAGATAGATCTGCATACCATTAAAATACGTAAAGGCTACCAACTCAGATTCCTGCATAAAGAATTCGAAAAAATCATCTTCGTGCTCTGCTAGCTGGCCCAGTGTCGAAATACCTTTTCTCAACACCCACTGCACCGCATAAGGCGAAATCATCGTACGGCTTAAAATCAGTTCTTTAATATCTGAGATTGCAACTTCAATTCCTTGCGCAGACTTTCGTTTCTCAGTTGCCAACACACTTTCTTCTGCCAGCATAGCTTTCAGGCTAGCAATACTTGCTTCCCGCTCTTCAGCTGAATATCCATAGGTAGTTTTGGCAAACCGAATGGCATAAGCCAGACGATGACGGCCTACCGTCTCTACCACATCCTCAAGATAAGCTTGTGGAATATTGTATGCCTTGGCCAGCTGTTCGACAGCCTGCACTAAGCTCGTGTATGTAATGCCATTAAACTCAACCTGAAAACTGCTTGTCAGGCCTACGACAGGCAAGCCATCGATTGTCAGTGGCCAACCGGAATAATTTACCCGCTCTTTGGCGATTTCAAACATCGTCCAGGCACTTTCCCGAAAACCTTCGAGCGCTTTTCCCTCAAACTCCGAGTCCTCGAGTTCCTCCTTGGTCCAGTTCGCACCAATTTGTAGGTGCTTTTCATATTTGCGGTGAAGTTTCTCTTTCACTTTATCGCGTAACAAATCCAAACCACTGACTTTTATTGATTGGCAAAAACGATAACACTCCTGACAACAAGGAACCATTATCGGTAGTTGCTGCTCGTCATAATTTGGCGATGCCATAAATGAGTAAGACTCATAGTAGGGCTCGCCACAAAACCAGCAGGTATGAC
>NZ_JAKRFQ010000273.1 GCF_022347985.1 Photobacterium sp. OFAV2-7 | reverse complement strand
CATCTTCGAAGTTATGAATTCTAACTTTATTTCCTGAAGCTAACGCTGTTAAAGCAATGGAGAATGCTTGCTTATAAGATTCTTCTGATTGTTTTTTACGTTCAGGGAATACAATTCGTGATTGACATATACCAGCTCCACCCTGAATGAAAATTGCAAAATCAGCACCATTGTTGTTTGTGTTTGCTACCTCAAGAATGGTAGCACCATGTACAAGTTCACCTGCATTTACTGGCAAGCTAAGACCGATTAGTAGAGAAAATGATAGTAGTTTTTTAAGCATAGTAATTACCTTAAAAAATTAAGTTTGCGATGTTTTGTTGACGTTTAATAGCTATTTAGTAGGCTGATACTAAAAGTAACCTGAGTTATCATCATCGTCATGAGACCAGTCTTTACTATCATCACTGCCATAACTCGGACCATGATCATCATCATGCCCCCAACTATCATTATTTGGGTCCCAATCGTTATCGTTGTTGTCGTTACTAGTACTATCAGATCCAGTGAAATAACCAATAGCATCAAGAATGTCATCATCAGTTACGAAGTAGCCAGCAGTACCATATGTAAGTTGCATATCTGGTATCTTAGAATATCCACCTTTAATACCAACTGATACTGTAAGACCTTGCCCATATGGAGAGCCTGATGTAGGAGACTCATACTTTATACCTACTCCTCTTGCTGGCACAGAGGCTCCAGCAGTTGTACCTTCTAAGTCAGTAACATTGCCTTGGAATACTCCCATATCTAAAGATATTCCAAAATCAGCGTCACCTCCAGTAACATCAAAATATCCACCTAACCCATAGTCGTCACCAGCAAGGCCTGCGGCAACATTTGTTCCTGCCACTGAAACAGATATGCCCACGGTAATAGTTACATCAGTAAAATCAGAGATTCCCTCTATTAATGAGCTCTTAGCAACAGACTGACCAGATCCAGAAGGTAACTTCATTCCTGAATAAACATTTACAATACTAGCCGTTTCGGATAAAACGCTTTTCCCGAAAAGCCTTTTTGGTATTGCTATTTCAGTGAACGTTTTTCCGTTTACTTTGCTTGTTTTATATTTAATATCAGAAAGATATCCTGAATTTATCGGTTTTAAATATTTGAATGATGGAACTCCATTGTCAAGGGTTATTTTTAAGTGAGATGTGGACTCATGGTTATTATCGCTGTTCTTAACAATGGAACGGCCAAATGAAATGTAACTAGTAAAGTTGGTATTTTTAATAAAGAAAGTAATATCATTACTAACTATAGGTATGAGACTTGTGTCATTTTCATTTAAATAGCTGACGTATAAATACTCTTGAGTATTATAAACTTGAGAGAACTGTTTATTATTTGGGTTGTGGAGACTTGTCCACTCTTTATAATCACCATCGATACTTACAGATAATGCATGTGTATATGGGGATAAAAAGATGAGAAAGCATAGGATTATATTTCTAAGTGTCATAATTATTCCTTATTTTAATTTTAGGTATCCAATGTTGTTAGTTCTACTGTATGAGTATTTTGAATCATACAACCAATAAACAGACTCATTGTTGACATCAGCACGAATAAATAAGTCTCGCCTAGACTTATCAGTTACAATTGTAATTTTTATTTTTGGTCCAACTGGATGTGAGTTCTTGCTTGGGACATATTTCAAGTTTTTAAGAGATTTGAAAACCGCTGCTTTATCAAGAGGCTCTCCAACTTCAAAATATATTACTTCCTCATCCATAACGTTGTTTAATTTAACTCTTGCAAGGTATGGAAATGATTGCATTATTAAAATCAATGAAACGAATGGTAATAGAAGAGCAACAGTATAAAATTTTAACCCTTTCTTAATGAGAATAAATACTAAAATAAAGATGCTAGGTATTACTAATAGTCTACATATGTTGAACGTTACATCTAAAACGTATAATACATTTTCCATATTTCCCTTATTTATATAACTTGATTGTAATGTATGGTTGTTTTCTTGTTTAGTTACTATACTGTGTTAGTCATGTTTCTTATTTTTCTTAGCTAGGAACACCAGTATTGAACGTATATGTTAAGCTTTTATTTTCGAATTCTAACAGAGATGATTTTTGGACGCCCATGAATAGTACATCCTTCAATGGCAAGGCTAACTTCATCACCAGCAGAATATGCCGCTAATAGCATAGAGTGTTGCATTTTTCGAGCTTCATTATTTGAGTCAGTATGATAGCCATCCGTATGTGAGCATATATTTATATATGGAGCATCCTTTAAGACAACTTGCATATGATCTTCATTCCATCCTGTTTCTAAATGCACAACTTTTCCCCATTCTGTTAGTTGTGGGGCTGAAAAAGCAGTAGAACTTATTGTTAGTAGAGATGCTAAAAGTAATTTTTTCATATTTATACCTATATAGCTTTTATTGCTTTCTTATGGTTTTACAATAATTGCGAGTGCTTTGGGCGCATAACCCAAGCAACCTTCATAGCGAACAGTTACTTGCTTATTAGCCATCAAAGCTGATAATGCCGCACTTAGCATTGCTTTTCCACCTGGTTTTGATACATCGATTAGCACTCTATCATTAACTTGGCATCCCTGAGAATGTATAGTTCCACTTACATAAATATCGTTAACGTCGATATCTCTGGTTTCAATCATTGCGATCTTTGAGTGTGTTTCATTGAATGCAAAAGCATTAAATGAAAAAGTTATTAATAATGAGACGATAATTTTCTTTAGCATAGTGTTCTTTACTTTAGGTTTGTTCATATTTTATCCTGTGGTCACGTTCATTCATCATTCCCTTATAACTGCCACACTTCTTATTTTTTCATAACCAGCGACACAGTTTTGAACGTATATGTTAACCTTCTTGTTTGCCATCAATGCCGAAAGTAGTAAGCTATATTTTTCTTTTGCTCCTGGGTCAGAAAAGAATATTGCTCTCCATTCACCAGTTCCGCATGTATGGTTAGGCCAACCATCAAACTTGACAGCATATAAACCATCTTCTACGACAATTTGAGATACAGTTGCTGTTGGATATAGTCCCCAACCCTCAACTGCAAATGATGAGTTTGTGAATAATATCATCGTAAATACGATAATGAATTTTTGCATGTTTTTTTGCCATTTTATGTACATCGAATTAATGTCCTATTTTGATGATGACTTGAATGTTTATGTTGAGATTAGGACTCTTGTTCATCTTGAACTGGGGCATATACGTGTTGTTCACAAAATTATTAAGCACGCTACCGCCCTTGAGTAACAGCCTCAAAACCACAATGACAACAGTTGCATAACTATGCCTAACAATCCGGCAGCAATTGTATGTCACATATCAATATTTGTAACGGTTGTGGTTAAAAAAGTGTGATATCTTAATGGCTTGGTTTGATGCTTGATAAGTTAGAAGAGTTCAGCGTCTTGAGTTCTGTACAAATTCCAACCTGACCGTTGACACTCACCCTGAAACGATGCATGATTATCACGTTGGAAAACCTCGCCTGATGGCGGGGTTTTTTCGTTTTAGCACTATCAACATGAATTGGCGCTTCTGGCTTTTTGTCAGTGGCGCTTTTTTGTATGGGTGGAAAGCATGCAGGAAAAGCTATCTTCGGCGTTGTCTTACCTTTGCGCCTGGCTGTTGGCTTTCTTCGGTGCGCTGTCGTTGCAAGACTGGGCGACAGTGATTGGTATCTTGTTTGCGGCAGGTACATTTGCCAATAACTGGTATTACCGAAAGAAGAGCTACAAATTGCTGCGGCAGCACCCTCAGTTGAGGGAGCTGTATGAAGATATCAATAGTTAAACGTTGTGCGGCTGTTGTTATCGTCGGTCTGTTATCGGTTCTGCCTTCCGGCACACTGAAAACCAGTGATGCCGGGCTGAAGCTGATCATGGACTATGAAGGGTGCAAGTTAAACGCCTATCAATGCTCTGCCAATGTCTGGACTAACGGTTATGGCCACACGGTTGGTGTTACGCCGAATTCGGAAGTAACTCATGAAGAGGTGGTCGGGAACCTGGTTAGCGATGTGCAGTCGGCAGAGGCTGTGGTAGATAGGTGGGTAACTGTTCCTCTTGAACAGCATCAGTTCGATGCGTTCGTCAGTTTTGTTTTTAATGTCGGGGCAGGGAATTTTCAGCGGTCTACGTTGCTGAAGAAGCTCAATGCCGAAAACTATACCGGCGCCTGTAACGAGCTAACCCGCTGGGTGTATGCCGATGGCAAACGTCTGCAAGGGTTGGTTAGGCGCAGGAACGCGGAAAGGGAGGTGTGTTTGAATGCTCACTCGCTTTAGTCCGCTTTCCGGTAACAGGTTCGGTATCGGGCTTGGCATTTCCCTTGTTGTCAGCCTCTTGTTCAATTATTCCCAATCTCATATCAATCAGAACCTGAGCACACAGTTCAAGGCTTCACAACTCACTGTTGATTCTCTCACTGCCAAGAACCATGCACTGGATAACCAGCTGCAGGGACTGGTGCAGGCGAGGGATGCGGCACAGCTGGCCGCGGATAACACTCAGCAGGAAAATGAGAAGCTAAGGCGCGATGCCCGGGTGCGTGTTGATGAGGTTCGGACGGTGATACAACATGAAGATTGCTATTCCCAGCCTTTGCCTGGCGCTGTTACTGAACGGATGCACTACTACTGAAATTGTTACTGAATACCGGGAGGTGGTGGTTAAGCCTCCCGCTTCAGACCTTACCTTATGTTTACAGCCGTTTGATTCGCCTCCCGCTACCTATGGCGAGGCAGTCGAACGTGATCCTTTATGGTTTGCCTCCTGGAAGGAGTGCGCCAACAAGATTCAGCGTTTGAGAACTTACTACGGTTTCCCGAACGCTTTACCGAATACGGGCGAATAAGTCATATCAAACTGGGTGGTCGTCCACCGTAATCTTAAGTCGCCCGTTCTTTTTCTATATCGATTTATCTAATTACCACGAGCGTGGAAGCGTTGGTGCCTCGCTGTGTTCATTGTTAGCTAAGACCGTGATCAGCCTGCAAGCTGTATCTCCTTGAACGCGAGCGCAATGAGTCATTCAAAAAGGCACAAGCAGGGCTGAAAGAGCCTCATTGATGGAAACGTCAGCCAGATGCGAAATGGGCGTGACACCCGGAGAGACGGGACTAATCCAGAGAAGTAAGCATGACGGCTAAGTATATAACTAAGCGATTACGTATTTCAGACCGTTCGATAGAGCGCCATCTGTCGAATATGGAGATCACCCGGTTGCGGGATGAACGTTATGCCCTTGAGTTGAGGTTTCATAAAAGCCGGAAAAGTGGTTCATGGTATCTGGTTGATAAGCGCAGTAACAATGGCCGCAATGGTCGGGCAAAGTGGGAGCGATTAGGCTGTTGGCCGCAGCTGAAAGCAAGCGCGTTGTTCGAGTTGTTGCCGTTGAAACTGGCGCAGATGGCCACTCAATCAGAGACGACGATAAGCGATTGGCTAACGTTCGGTGATTGCCTGCGTTGGTATGTGGAGCATGTGAGTTCTTCAAAGCAAATCAGTACCAGTCGGCGCAGTGCGGTGAAATCGGTCATCACCAAGCATCTGCTTCCCGCCTTGGATGACCTGCCTTTGGATGGTGTTAAGAAGCATCATATCAAGCAGTTGGTGATCTGGCCGTTGCAGGAACAATATGAGTTGCGAACGGTGAAAGGGTATTTCGCTATCTTGAAAGCGGCATTTATGCAGGCTTCCCGTGAAGAGCTGCTGACTCATAACCCGATGTCGGCCATGCAGTTTGCAGAT
>NZ_JAKRFQ010000272.1 GCF_022347985.1 Photobacterium sp. OFAV2-7 | reverse complement strand
CATACTTTCCAAATAATTACGGTGCCATCTATCCACTTTTCGGCAATGTAAATTTCCGCCAGTTGAAAAATGGTTATGACAAGTGTTTGGATTTGGAAGATCGCAGCTTAGAGAATGGCAACGAAATCCATCAATGGAGTTGCCACGATGCCGACTCACAACGCTGGTACCTGGATTCGGAGGGATATCTGCGCAATAAGATGAATTTCAACAAGTGTGCCACCGTCTCAGGATCGGGGGATAAGGGCTCTAACGTTGAAATCTGGGATTGCAACGAACAGATAAACCAACGCTGGTCTGAGTATGGCGATCATGGGTTACGCAGCCAGTATGGCAAGCAAAACATGCTGGATATTAAAGGTGGCTACTGGAGCACAAATGGCAGCAAGGCGCATCTTTGGACGCATCACGGCGGCGATAGCCAACGTTGGTACTGGCATTAACAGCCTAGCTGAAATCTACTTCTCTTAACTTTAAGGATGGCTTGATACTCAAGCCATCCTTGCACAGAGCTTTTATCGATGCTCTCCGTTTCCTTAACGAAAAGATTGTTTAGCAGGCAGTAACATTTATCGCCAGTCCGCCGAGAGAGGTTTCCTTGTAATGATTCATCATATCCAGCCCGGTTTGGTGCATGGTTTTGACGACATCGTCCAATGAGACATGATGGGAGCCGTCACCGCTCAGGGCCAATCGGCAGGCATTAATTGCCTTTACCGCTCCCATAGTATTACGCTCGATGCATGGCACCTGAACCAGGCCGTCGATAGGATCGCACGTCAGTCCGAGGTTATGCTCCATGGCAATTTCTGCCGCGTTTTCTACCTGCTCCGGGGTGCCCCCCATCACTTCTGTCAGGCCAGCGGCGGCCATAGAGCAGGCCACACCGATCTCTCCCTGACAGCCGACTTCGGCCGCTGAAATTGAAGCATTGGTTTTGTACAGTGAGCCGATGGCTGCTGATGTTGCCAGGAAATCATGGATGCCTTTTTGTACGTTATCCTGATTTTTGGGGGCGACAAACTGGATGTAGTAGGCCAGAACAGCAGGGATCACGCCAGCCGCGCCGTTAGTCGGGGCCGTTACGACTTTGCCTCCGGCCGCATTTTCCTCGTTGACGGCCATGGCATACAAGTTGACCCATTCCTGAGAGTCTACCTGCTCGCCACGTTCTTCTCTTGCCGTCAGATCCTGGTGGATTTTGTTAGCACGACGCTTGAGCTTGAGGCTGCCGGGCAGTAATCCTGTTTGTGCTACCCCGCGCTTAATACATTGATCCATTACAGACCAGACGTGATCCAGGCGAGCGGTTGGATCTTCGTCATTACGTGCCTGTTCGTTGGCGAGCATGATTTCGGCAATGGTTAGCTGGTGCTCCTTGCATAGCTCCAATAGCTTGTTTCCAGAGCTGAATGGGTAAGGAAGAGGCGATGTTGAAGCCGCTTCTTGTTCAGCGTCACCTTTGGCTACAATAGCTCCGCCACCGATAGAAAAGTAGGTTTTTTCGGCTACGATCTTGCCTTCTTGATCGTATGCCGTACAAGTCATGCCGTTAGGGTGCTCCGGAAAGAAAGTATCGTTATGGAACACGATATCTTTTGACCAGTCGAAAGGAACAAAACGCTTGCCGGCCAATGGTAGATCGCGGGAGCCTTTAACCATACTGACCATGGTTGGGATGTCATCGGCTTCTATCGTTTCTGGGAGTTCTCCCATCAGCCCCATGACACAGGCAATGTCGGTGGCATGCCCAAGGCCGGTTAAGGCGAGCGAGCCATAGAGGTCAACCTTCACCGAAAATGTTTGGTCAAGCAGTTCTTGCTCAACTAAGAAAGTGGCAAAGCCTGCAGCCGCTGCCATCGGTCCTACAGTATGGGAGCTGGAAGGGCCGACTCCAACCTTGAATAGCTCAAAAATACTATGTGGCATTTACCTGTCTCCATGCTTTTCTAACGGGCGAGGACTGCTGCGTTCGCCATGTTTCTTAACAATTGCGAAACATATTAGACAAATTCCACTGCAGTGAACAAAGGTTTCTTTTAGGAAACTTAATCTACATCACACCTCTGAGAAAAATCGCTATAAGGAATAGGTGATGAGAAATGGCAGATCTGATCCTTAGAATTAACAGTAAAATTGACAGTGCGCTGTCAAAATGTAAGCATGCTGTCAATTTTATAAGAGAGGGGTTACATATGAAGAAGGCAACAATTCATCTGGCAGTGTATGACACGATGGCCGACTGGGAGTATGGCTATGTCGTTGCTCATATCAATTCACCAGAATTTCAGAAATCACCGGGACATTTTGAGATCAGGACTGTCGGTGAGACGCTTGAGCCGGTCACGACCAAGGGTGGGATCCGCATTCTTCCGGATATGTGCCTTGATAACCTGTCACCCACAGACAGCCAACTATTGATTTTGCCTGGTGCGGATACTGCAGCAGATGGTGGGATCGAACTTTTCGTTGATATGGCTGCGCGTTATTTGAGTGCTGATGTTCCTGTTGCCGCAATATGTGGTGCGACCGCTGCCTTGGCAAAACGTGGGTTACTTGATGAGCTGCCACATACCAGCAATGCCAAGGAATTTCTGCAAATGACAGGCTACAAGGGGAGCGATTGTTATATCGATAAACCTGCTGTAACGGGTGGGAACCTGATTACGGCAAGCGGGGTCGCGCCGGTAGCATTTGCGGCAGAGATTTTTCGTATGCTTGGCCTATATGCAGATAATACGCTGGAGGCCTGGTGGCAGTTGTTTGAACATAAGAATCCGGCTGGTTTCTATCAATTGATGGAGGAACATTCAAAGTGAGTGATCGCCAAGACAGGTTGAGTTCAATGGCACTGACAGTGTTTGCGCTCAATGGTCGTTTTTTGAAAATTGCTGATCAGCTTGCTGAGCCAGCAGGGCTGACGGCAACACGTTGGCAGGTACTGGGTGCGGTGCTCAACGAACCGTTAACACAGGCGGAAATAGCACGTCGCATGGGTATAACGCGACAGAGTGTCCAGAGAACCAGCTCTCAATTGATAGAAGACGGAATGATTCAGTTCATGCCGAACCCGTCTCACCGCAAAGCCATGCTGCTAACACCGACAGAAAAAGGGTTGGAGGCCATCGAGAAAATTGGCCCGCAGCATGCTGAATTCGCAAAGCAGCTTGAAACGAAACTCGGCAAAGAGCGAATGGCCGAGTTGTCAGAAGCGCTTACGGAACTGCAATGCGCTCTTGAAGCTGATGGCTTGCAGGAAAGTGAGGATCCTGCCAGTTAACAAATGAAAATAACTAGGAAAACACAATGATAAGAAAAGCAAAGCCTGAAGATTACAAGCTGCTGGTAGAGTTGTTCATGATTGAAAATGAGCACAACGCAGCGCTTGCTCCGGATGTTGTAAATCGGACGAAAGATGTCCTGACTGAGTCTGAACTAACAGAAATTCTGTCTGATGATAATCAATACCTATATGTTGTAGAGCAAGATGGTGTTGCTGGGGTATTACTAGGAAATGTCGTTAAAGTAGATGGAAAACGCTGGAATCGGCCTCGAACCTACGGGTATGTTGAAGAGCTGGTTGTTGCCGAAACTGCCCGCGGTCAGGGGTATGCGAAAAGCTTGATTTGTCACTTTGAGGTTTGGGCCAAAGATCATGGCGCAGATAGTGTCGAGCTCCATGTTTGGGCGAAAAACAGTGTTGCCAATCAATGCTACGCAAAGGTTGGTTTCAAGTCGAAACAATATCTCCTTTCTAAGTCATTGTAACTATTGAGCTAAAGTTACAGCATCCAGCTCTCTGCCCTTAGCTTTCAGAACTGTGCTCAAAAATACTGCAAAATATAATTGTACGGTGTTCGATTGTGGTGTAGATTAGCATCATCAAGGGAAATCAAAGATCGAATACAGCAAGGGGCAGGTCATGAATCAGTTTTCATTGTTGGGGAAGAAACGTTTTCTTCCCTTTTTCGGTACACAGGCATTAGGGGCGTTTAATGACAACCTATTTAAGAATGTGTTGCTGTTGTTTATTGCGTTCTCCGGGATTTACAATCAGGCGGAAAGCACTTCTTTAATCAACCTGGCAGCCGGATTGTTTATCCTGCCATTTTTCCTGCTCTCACCAATTGGTGGACAACTTGCAGACAAGTACGAGAAGTCTGCTCTGATCCGGAAAATAAAATTGGCTGAAATTGCCATTATGTCTGGAGGTGCAATTGCACTGTGGTTTAACTATGTGCCGGCATTGCTGGTGATCCTATTCCTGATGGGAGCCCAGTCTGCGTTGTTCGGACCGGTAAAGTTTGCCCTGATGCCACAGCATCTGACCGATCGTGAGCTGGTGGGGGGCAATGCGGTTGTTGAAATGGGGACATTTGTGGCGATACTCGGAGGTACGGTCGCTGCCGGTTTGATATTTACCACCGAGGATTCAACGCTATTGGTGACGGGATCTGTGCTATCGCTAGCATTGATAGGGTACCTGAGTAGCCGTTTCATACCTCGCGCAAAGGCGAATGATCCATCACTGGTGGTGAACTGGAATCCCTTCACCCAGTTGGTAAAAACAGTTAACCATGCCCGCAAAGATCGCACTATCTTCCTTTCAATTCTGGCTATTAGCTGGTTCTGGTTTATTGGCGCGACATATTTAACTCAACTGCCGAACTTTGCCCGTGATTATCTGGGGGGCAATCCTCAGTTGGTGACTGTATTGCTGACCGTCTTCTCTGTTGGCATTGCGGTCGGATCGCTGCTTTGCGAAAAGTTATCCGGCGGCCAAGTTGAGCTGGGCATTATTCCTGTCGGTGCCATTGGTATAAGTGTATTCGGTTTTGATCTGTACTTTGCCAGCCAGCAGGTTGTTGTCGAGTCGGGGATTACGGCCAGTGCGTTCGTCACTCATGGTGAAAATCTTCGGATGATATTTGATTTGACAATGGTAAGTGCCTTCGGCGGGATATTTGTCGTGCCGCTTAATGCTCTGATCCAACAACGCAGTGAAGAAAAAAGTCGTGCCCAGACTATTGCTGCCAATAATGTTATGAATGCTTTGTTTATGGTGTTGAGTGCAGCTGTTGCAGTTCTTCTGCTGAATGTTTTTGAGCTCTCTATCCTTGAATTGTTCCTTGTGCTTTCGGTTGGCAATGCGCTGGTAGCCATCTACGTATTTTCACAGGTTCATGAGTTTATGCTGCGTTTTGTGGTCTGGTTGCTGACACGTACTGTATACCGCCTTAACTACAAAGGTCTGGATAATATTCCTGAAAGTGGGGCTGCGGTATTGGTCTGTAACCATGTTAGCTATGTTGATGCGCTGCTGATAGCAGGGGCATGCCGTCGTCCGGTTAGGTTTGTGATGGACAAAGACATTGCCAACATGCCGGTCGCTAAGTACTTCTTCAAATGGATTAAGGCCATTCCTATTTGCGCGCAGGGAAAGTCCCCGACAATCTATAAGCAGGCCTTTGACAGGATTAGCGAGGAGTTAGCTGCCGGTGAGATTGTCTGTATCTTTCCCGAAGGCAAGCTGACCAAAAACGGTGAGATGAACGAGTTTAAAAAAGGAATAGAGAAGATCATCAGTCGTAACCCGGTACCGGTTATTCCTTTAGGTTTGATTGGCGTATGGGGCTCGTTCTTTAGCCATGAAAGAGGACGCGCATTTACAACGATGCCAGCACGTTCCTGGTCGAAAATAGAGATTGTTGCTGGCAAAGCAGTCGCACCGGAACAGGTGTCGGCGAAAGGATTGCAGGAGAAAGTACAGCAGTTGAT
>NZ_JAKRFQ010000271.1 GCF_022347985.1 Photobacterium sp. OFAV2-7 | reverse complement strand
TAGGTTATTTGAGACCGGCAGAGGAGAGGGATAATCTAACTGTTATTACGGATGCGTTGACAACAAGAGTACTGTTTGAGGGAGCCAAAGCGACGGGAATTGAATATCTCAAAGAGGGTCAGACACATACGCTTCATTGCAGCAGAGAGGTGTTGCTCAGTGGCGGTGCGATTAATAGCCCGCAATTGTTACTGCTTTCGGGGGTGGGAAACAAAGAGCAGTTAGATCAACATGATATTCCTGTTGTGTGTGATCTGCCCGGCGTAGGAGAGAACATGCAGGATCACCTTGATGTGCTAGCGGTAACCCGTGAAAGAACCTTCCACTCTGTGGGCTTTTCCCCTGTTGCTCTGCTGCGTTCGATAAAAGGGATCTTCGATTATATCTTGTTTAGGAAAGGGAATTTCACTAGCAACATTGCTGAAGCAGGCGGCTTTGTGAAAAGCTCTCCAGAGCAGGCTGTGCCGGATGTACAGTTTCATTTCTCTCCCTGTTTTTTGGATAATCATGGCCTGAATCTGTGGCAAACGGTCAGGCATGGCTACTCGTTGCATGCGTGTAATCTACGGCCGAAAAGCCGGGGAAGGCTGTTGCTTCGGGACAGTGATCCGGCAACACCGCCAGTTATCCAAGCGAACTATCTCGACAATGAAGAAGACATTGCTGTGATGGTAAAAGGGATTAAGCTCTCGCGTGAAATCCTGAAACAACCTGCTTTTGATCACTACCGTGGTGAAGAAGTATTCCCCGGTAAAGAGGTGCAGACAGACGAAGAGCTTGAAGCTTTTATCCGTCGTAAAGCCGAGTCGATTTATCATCCTGTTGGTACCTGTAAGATGGGACAAGATGAAATGGCTGTTGTGGATCCCCGGCTAAAAGTGCGGGGGGTTTCGGGCTTGCGTGTGGTCGATGCCTCAATAATGCCGACATTAATAGGCGGTAATACTAATGCACCAACAATAATGATTGCTGAGAAAGCAGCGGAAATGATCTTGGAAGATTATATAAAAAAGTCCCTTAATGAAGAGTTGATAGCTGCCGAGGTTTTATAATTATTTCCCACCATGATTTCAGGCTGTAAATATATAGCCTGAAATTATTTTTATTTAAATTGATAATTAGAGTGATTTTTCTAATTTTTATTGTCATACTTGTTTTGCAATTTTCTATGATTATGTTTTGAGCCCTTCATACTATATTTAACTTCTGATAACCAACCCTCCTCAATATCTAAAAATAAGACTCTTCTTCTTGAGAAGTGCTTGATTTCGTTATTCAGCTAATCAATGATGGTTAGTAAATGTGGCTTAACAAAGGTTGAAGTATGATTTCTAGGAATAACCTAAGTCAGAAGTTTCAGGTGCTGATGGATGAGCTATCGTCAAAAGTATCTGAAAACAGAGAGGTGGCGAAGGAAAAGCTTGGCGACTTCATAGAGCATGGCCTCCCGCCCGTTCAGAGTGACGCAGTCATTGCCACATTAAACGGCATTCTCGGTGATTATCTGGTTCAGCGAGACAGCCGTCTGAAGCAGGAAATGGCTATTCGTGATCAGCGCCAGACCCTGAGCCTTGAAACTGACATATTGAGTCAGCAGCTTTCCGATTGTAGCGAGCGCATAGTATTGTGTGTGCATGGCTGGTGTATGAATGATGTCCAGTGGAAACGCAAGGATCACGATCATGGTCGTAGCTTGGCAAAATACGGGTATACGCCAATTTACTTGCGCTATAACACTGGTTTGCATATCTCGACCAATGGTGAAGCATTCGCTTTAATGCTCGAACGACTTATTTCAGCCTGGCCGTGCCAGGTGAAGGAACTGGTGATTATCGGCCATAGCATGGGAGGGCTGGTAACCCGAAGCGCGTGCTATTATGCCCAGCAACATGAGCTTAGCTGGCTATCGACTCTTCGTACTTTCATCACCCTTGGTACTCCACACAATGGTGCTCCCTTGGCGCAGCTGGCCTGTTGGATAGATGGCAGACTTGCTGATGCTCCATACTTGAAGACACTTAACAAGTTGTCTGAAATTCGTAGTAGCGGAACGAAAGACTTGAGCCAGGGTTTCGTCCGCCATGGGGATTGGGAGAAGGCTGGGCAGGCTCCTCATTTGCTGGGTCGACCGTTATTACCTGAGGGCGTGGTTTGTTGTGCCATTGCGAGTTGCCTCGGCCAGAACCTGAAAGATGAAAATAATCTCAAGTTGGGTGATGGGCTGGTGCCGGTTTCAAGTGCCTTGGGTGAATCGACAGCTGATCAGCGAGCCTTGAATTATCTTGATGAAAACAAGTGGGTAGGTGTTGGTATTAACCATCTGGATCTGCTAACGCACCCACAGGTAACCGGAAAAGTAGAGCAGTGGGTATTGTCGAATTCCACTGATACTCGTGACGAACTCCCTCCCAGCAATTAACAACAGCAGGCGCCCCTATGCTGGGGCGCTGCGCCGCTTCCGCTGATATTTCCTATGCACCTTACGCTTCTAGATGTCTCCATATATGGCTATTGTTATATATAGATAATCATATATACTGACAGCGATTAAATTATTACAGAGATGATCATGAAGAAGAACATACTCTTTCTTTGTACCGGTAACTCTGCGCGTTCACAGCTGGCCGAGGCCCTGATGCGCCACATGGCGGGGGAGCAGTATCAGGTAATGAGTGCCGGTATGAAGCCGGAAGGTGTCGATCCGCGTGTCTATCAGGTGTTGGCTGAGTACGGGGTGTGTGCGGATAATCTACAAAGCTTGTCCGCCAATGATATTCATGATCAGCACTTTGATATCGTGATTACCTTGTGTGATAAGGCCAGTAACGAGTGTGCTCTTTTCGCAGACTCAGATGCTCTCATTCACTGGGATTTTAAAGATCCTAAGCCTATGGAAGGAGTGGAAAGCTTCCGAGAAACTTTCGCAGGATTGAGAGACAGGATCGCGCTATTTCTTATGCTTAACGGCGAGGTTCAAGACAGTGTTGTTGGTCCGGTTGAGCTTTTCAAAATCATGAGTGACCCGCTTCGGCTTCGGATCCTCATGTTGATTGAAGATGAACAGGCGCTCAGTGTTGGCGATCTGACCAAGGTACTTGATGTGAGTCAGCCGAAAGTGTCGCGGCATCTTGCCTTACTGCGTGATGGCGGGGTACTTCAAGACCAGCGTGAAGGCTTGTGGATCTTCTATCGCCTGGCCGATCACCTTCCCGCGTGGATCCGCCACACACTAGCAACAGTTAGAAACGGCAACCCGGGTATGATCAATCAGGAAAAATTAAAATTAAGTCAGATCAGCGGCAGGAAAAAGCCCGGGTTTAGCCTAAAAGCCAACAACAAGGTTGGCGTTTGAATCACTAATTTGTTCAATTAACAGGAAAAATACTATGTCTAACGCGCATCCATTTTGGACATTACCGCTAGCAGGTGGTGCGAAATTGTTACTTACACCATGTCCGGGTACCAAAGAAGCCAACCTGAAAGATTCATTGGCTCAGTTGAAAGACGCCGGGGCAACAGCGGTACTGACAGCTTTGGAGCCGGATGATCTACCGGGTGAAGGATTGAGCCAACTGGCAGAGGAATGCAAGGCTCTGGGGCTGAAGTGGTTCCACTTACCTATCGAAGATGATTGTGCTCCTGGTGACGAATTTAATGTTAACTGGCCTGAGGCCAACAAAGCGGCTCAGTCTATGTTAGATGAGGGTGGGGCATTAGTTATCCACTGCATGGGCGGATCTGGCAGAACGGGGCTGATTGCTGCCCGTATTATGCTGGACCGTGGTGTTGAGCTTGAAAGTGCGATTGAGCAGATCCAGGCACTGCGCCCGGGTGCGTTCACGCGCCAGCCACACATTGACTATATCCAGCAGTATAAATAAATAGTCGACTAACGAGCTACAGTGTCAATGAGCCTCACTTTTGTGGGGCTTTTTTATATATTTTAATCAATGGCTTATCTTCATGCTGCCTTAGTAAGATCTTTGCTTCGTAATGGCTGTGCAGGTTCTAAGGTTTATTTCAAAAAGATCTAGCCAGATGAGCAAGAACTCGATACTATATCTGAAATTTCGTATATATGGTTTTCCGAATATTTGTTCGCCATATAGTCAGCTTTTTAACTATATTGCTTGTAGCACTATCAAAAAGGACAGTAACAATGGCAATTAAAGTGGGTATCAATGGTTTTGGTCGTATCGGTCGTCTGGCACTACGTGCAGCTTACGACTGGGACGAAGTTGAGTTTGTTCAGATTAATGATGTCGCTGGCGATGCCCATACACTGGGTCACTTGCTTGAATTCGATTCGGTGCAAGGCCGCTGGCATCATGCGGTGAATACCGACGGTGATGCGATTGTAATCGGTGATCACAGCATCCGTTGTACCAAAGAGCGTGATATTGATGCGGTAGACTGGTCTGGTTGTGATGTGGTTCTGGAAGCGACTGGTGTCCACCGTAAAACACCTTTCCTGCAGAAGTACCTTGATCAGGGGGTAAAGCGTGTTGTCGTTTCTGCTCCGGTAAAAGAAGAAGGTGTACTGAACGTTGTGGTAGGTGTTAACGATCATCTGTTTGATGCTGAGAAGCATCGCATTGTAACGGCTGCATCTTGTACCACAAACTGCATAGCGCCTGTGGTTAAGGTTATCCATGAAAAGTTGGGTATCGAGCAGTCTTCATTCACGACGATTCATGACTTGACTAACACCCAGACAATCCTCGATGCGCCACATAAAGATCTGCGCCGTGCTCGCGCGTGTGGTATGAGCCTGATCCCGACGACAACGGGTTCTGCTACTGCGATTGTGGAAATTTTCCCTGAGCTGAAAGGCAAAATTAACGGCCATGCAGTGCGTGTACCGTTGGCAAATGCATCACTGACAGACATTATCTTTGACGTGAGCCGTGATACAACAGCTGAAGAAGTGAACGCTTTGCTGAAAGAGGCGGCAGAAGGTGAGTTGGAAGGAGTTCTTGGTTTTGAAGACCGTCCGTTGGTATCGATCGATTATAAAGGCGACCAGCGCTCAACCGTCGTCGATGCTTTGTCGACCATGGTTGTTAATGACCGTATGGTGAAAGTTTACGCCTGGTACGATAACGAGATGGGCTACGCAACGCGTACCTCTGAACTGATCCGCAAAGTTGGCCTGGCATAAGAAGCTGTTGTCCCGCTAGTTAAATAGCCACACCAAATAAGAGAACTGAGCATGTTAGCTGCTTTTTCAAATTTATCGAAAGATGTCCGTCAGTACATGTTAGTGACGTTCAACTACTGGAACTTTACTGTCACTGATGGTGCCTTGAGAATGCTGGTGGTATTGCACTTCCATCAGTTGGGGTATACCCCATTGCAAATTGCATCATTGTTCTTGTTCTACGAGTTTTTTGGTGTGGTAACCAACTTAATTGGCGGTTGGCTGGGGGCAAAACTCGGCCTTAACCGTACCATGAATATTGGCTTGGCCATGCAGGTGGTGGCCTTGTTAATGCTGGCTGTACCGTCTGTTTATCTGACTGTACCTTGGGTCATGCTGGCACAGGCATTATCGGGTATTGCTAAGGATCTGAATAAGATGAGTGCCAAAAGCGCCATCAAAACCTTGGTTCCCGGTGATCGGCAGGGAGCACTGTATAAGTGGATAGCTATCCTGACAGGGTCAAAGAATGCCTTGAAAGGGGCCGGCTTCTTTGTCGGTGGTTTCCTACTTGCCACAATTGGCTTCAAAGGTGCCGTAATTGCAATGGCGGCAGTGCTGTTTGTGGTTCTGGTTATGAGCCTGACCTGGCTTGAGAAAGACATGGGTAAGGCCAAGGCTAAGATAAAATTC
>NZ_JAKRFQ010000270.1 GCF_022347985.1 Photobacterium sp. OFAV2-7 | reverse complement strand
AACTGTATGGATGTCTATGAATTGAGAGACTCAGCATAGACAACACTGGGTAAAGCTGATAGTAACTCATCATCGTAAATAAGGTTTCCAAAGATATGATCTCCCGACCCTAGAGATAGAGGGTAGACGGATATCATCAAAAACCCCTTGAACATATCGGTACACGCCCTCAGATGACTACTTACGCTATCGGTTCTGAGGTACTACTCTCGCCTTACTGCCAATAACACAGTCGATTTAATCGGATGCTTTGTGACAGAGATGTTGTATCCAATACTGCGTATATAGACTAACAAAGAGCGTGAATTATTTGCAGATAAGTGCGACCATTACTCATGGTATACATCGGAAAATTCCGTGCCATTATACCTGCTTCGTCTGGTGTAAATGACAAAATTGAGTGACTCAAAAAAGGATAAAGTTAATTTTATCTGGTCATAATTGTAGGAGTGGAATAACTGGGTTTGCTGTGTCTAATAGACAGTACTATATTTGGCATTACCCATGCAGCTATTTGAACGGTAACACACCAGTTGTATGTAAAGAGCTGACAACACTCCCTGGGTAAAGAAGTTAAAGAGTACTATCAGCTTTGTAATATTGGTTTCAGGAGCAAAATCACATGCTTGAACTTCAGTTAAGCAAAATGAAACTATCTCTTTGAATCAAAATAATAAAGTACTACTATAGTGTGTTTTCCATCCTTACCGCCCACGCATCTGCTAAGCCAATTAGTACACCTTTAAACTGTTTTTTAGCAGCAAGCTTAAATAAAGCTTTAACAATGAAGTTACCTTTTGGAGTAGCTTCAATATAAATACTGAATTCCGCTCCTTGCCCCTTTGGGATCACAGACCATTCACCGTGCAATTGAGATAAGGGATACGGGTAGTTTTCGGCCTCTGTATGGATGTTAAAGCCATAAGAATGGTTTTCTTCATAAAAGTCGCAGGTTTCAAGCCAGTTTTCACCTTTTGGGCCATAGCAACGGCGTTGCATTCCAAGGCCATAACCAGAGACCACTTCAACTTTTGAAATATTGCTGGCCACATCCGCATAGCTTGGATGGTCGGTCATTACACTCCAAACCACATCACTTGGTGCATCTACAGCCCTTGTAACCTTTGCAATCAGTTTTCCACCTGAGTTATAAACGCTCGCGATGCTCTTAAGTGGAGTGATTTTCTTTGCTCCAGCATATTGTCCCCATGCTATGACCACAACCAATGATGCAATAACGACGATGGTAGCTTTGCCAAACTCCGTGAACAAATGTCCATCCACGCTTAACAGCATCACACTGGCAATAATCCAGCCCAAATTCATGAATGTAATAAGCAATACTTGTTTTTTAGATACAAGTTGATTCTTTGCCAACAACATTAAATCAATGGCAAAGAAGAGCAACCCTGCGCCAAGTATGCGTAAAGTTAAAACCTGCCAGTTTGCACCTTGTATAAATAACATATCGGCAGCAATGTTCGGTGAGAGTATGAAAACCAAACCTATTAGCATTGAAAATACTGCATTTATGCTTAGAAACAACCGGGCAGTTTTTGAATTTTGCATGGTGGTACCTCCATTTTTTCTTTCACTTCTAGTCTTACTTGCATATGATTTAAATTCAATTACCTTATAGGTAATTGACTGACGGCGGGTCGTTTGAGATATTTAATTTATGAAATTTAATTCGAATTACATTGATACGGGCTTTCCGTCATTTCTCAAAAACTGGCGCCAACGTAGGAGGCTTAGTCAATTGGAACTATCGCTTTTGGCTGGCATGTCACAACGCCACATAAGCTTTTTAGAAACCGGACGTTCCGAACCTACACGTTTTTCTATTGCACGGCTTTCCCTGGCCTTAGAGATGCCTGCTGCCGAAGTTGATGCGATGCTGTTATCCGCAGGTTTTTCTGCCAGAACATCGCGTAAAGGTTGGAACGATAAGACAAGACATGCCGTTGATGCTTCAATTGATCATGTTCTTGCTGGCCATGCACCATATCCGGCTGTTTGTGTTGATCGTATTTGGAATTTACAAAAAGCCAATGAATCGGCGCAAAAATTTTTTGAAATCATCGGCGTATCGGGTGATAGTAATCTTCTGCGTGAGGTTATGAAGCCGGGCTGTCTTAGAGACAGTATAATCAACTGGGATGACACAACGCACGCTTTGTACCGAATGCTAGAACTAGAGATTGCGCGAAGGCCTCACGATGAAGATGCCCATGCCCTTGCCACCGAACTGAAGGAGCTTGATGGTGTGTATGAATTGATCTCAAAGCCAATGACCCAAGAACCACAGCCCGTTTTAGCAATTCAATTTAATATTGAGGGAGAAACGTTGGATTTATTTTCTCTCATCGCAACAATCGGAATGAGCTCAGATGCCATTTTTGATGATCTTAGAATTGAAACCCTCTTACCTGCAAACGACATAACACGCTTGTGGTTTGCAAAGATATTCTGCTAGTTTTATTACCTTGCTGCGGACATTGAGCTCGTAAATGGCTTTTTGTAATTCCTTAGCATTAAGACAACAATGCATAAAGATAGGATAATGAATAAAATAAAAAAGCCAAGAGCTTGCTTGTGAAGCAGAATTTTTCCATCAAAATGGAAGGTAGTCTTAACGTCTTTCGTTAAACGCTCACCAATTTTTGGGGTTCATTCCAACAGCGGACACTAACCCTAATAAATGATCTTATTAAGGCTCCGTGTCCGCTTTCCCCCTTCTAACTCTCGCCTAAAATCTCCTGTCAATTTCCGGTCCCACTGAGTCAGAAAGTTCTTATTACTGTGCGTAATTACCTGTGCGTGATTCTGTGCCAAGATTAACCTTCATTAACTAATGTGTGTTAGTCAGGCTGAAATTAGAGCTGCTTATCGCAATCAAGAATTGCGTGCCCTGGTGGTGGAATTGGTAGACACAAGGGATTTAAAATCCCTCGACGTTCGCGTTGTGCCGGCCGAAATGTCGGACCATCAGTCCGGCCCGGGGCACCATCTAAATATAAGGCGCGTTGGCAGAGTGGCTATGCAGCGGATTGCAAATCCGTGGACCTCGGTTCGACTCCGGGACGCGCCTCCATATTTATGGCTAAGCCATACAAATCAAACCAGCCTAGTGCTGGTTTTTTTGTGTTTGGAATTCAGGGGCACTACACTCTGAAATTTTCCCTCCATTTTATCTCTTGTTCTTCGTGTTATTTTCCTGTGCTTACCTATATGAAATATCAATGACCAAGGCTAATATGATGCTTGTCACGAATTTTGGGTTAAATTTTGTTGAGCATTCCATTGCTTTATCATATTCAGAAACGAGAGTAGTTGTGTAGTGATGAGCGGAGTAGACTGAGCCTCTTAATAAATATATAGACTAGATTAACAATGTTCAGAATATGTTATAAGTGTTTGGTAAATGCTGTTTTATGTCTTATTCCGGTTGTCAGTTTTGCCGGAGTTAAGATTGACTGGGAGACTGTCGAGAATAGAAACCTAGAAGTAATTATTGAGCGACACAAAGTTCAGGATTTTGTTTTTAAAGAGCTGTTGCCCTCCGATGCGAAGAAGTTTCCTACTGTACTTGAACAATTACACTCGGAAGATTGGGCGGTAGTGACAACAAATATTAAGACCGGCTTTGAGCGGAATGATAAAGCTATTCCTATATGGATTAATTTTATCAGTCAGGAACATCGTATTTCAGACGATACCTCTGAAATTCTTATACCAAGTATCAAGTCGCATGCGAAGGACTATTCTGGTATTAGCATGAAAGGTGAGATAAGTAATCAAGGTAAGACAGTTTTTCATACTGTAAGTCCTGATGAGGTGTCTAAAGAGACCAAAGAGTCTCTGAAACTGGTATTTGCAAAGCTGATGAATATGCAACCTAGAATAAGTTTGGATTTAGAATATGGTAAGCCTTATGTGGTAAAAAATGCGTTGGATGAGGATTTTTTCGGTGTGATGGGAATGCGCGGTGAGTTGGTGACCACTTACACTTTAAATGGAACTAAAGATGGTGTTGCTCAGATCAGTTATATCAGTGACATTCAGATAGATCTTACAATTACTTCAGAACAGAGTGAATTAGGTACAGATATTTCTCCGAAGGCAATTACTAAGGGGGAAATTTTCTATGATATACAAAACAGACTGGTACGAGTTCATAAGATGACAACTTTAAGTGAAGGTGTGATCCCTTATGCTTCTGCAAAAGTTGATATGAAACTGATCCAAACGGATATTATCCGAAATAAGCTACTGCAATGAGTGTGTTGACTTATTCCTTGGAGGGGCTGACTGCTTTTTTGCTTTTGGAATGTGGACTTACATCTTCATACACAGCGACTAGCCATTCATACACACCTGTACTTAATGATTGAATGAAGATGGCATACTTGTCATAAATTCTTCGAAGAAGAAGTGTGTTGTGAATAAAGTTATTGTTGGCTCCCTAGCCATAGTTTTTGCCGCTATTTCAGGCTGTAAATCGAACTCTGCATCTCAATCCGATGTTCATCGTGAGCTATCGGCTCAAACTCTGTCGCTTGGAATAAACTATGTGCCTGAAGAGCTCTCTGAAACTTATAGTAGCCTACTTGGTTTTAATCGTTATACCAAGGTGACAGCGCCAAACGGCAAGGCAATTCACATCATTGCGCAGGATAAGCTTTCTGATAATCAGATCATCAGGGCGCGTTCAGTGCTCGAGCATTACTTGATGCCATATCCCGGTTCAGAGTACGGCGCAGATAAAACAGCCGTAGCCAATAGGATGGCTGAGAACGATGCGATATTACTGTTGCTTAACGGTAGTGATGATGGCACTAATCGTGCGGCTGAACTTGACGGACAGCCGTTATATCGGGATGAAATTCAAGTTGAGGGGCATCACTGGTACATAGAGCAAAACTATGACCACCGTGATGCGACTTTCGAAGAAATACTCCACTTGGTTCATGATACTGGTATTGGCGTTGATCAGTACGAGAGCTTTATAGGTATTTTACCTGCCTATCAAGCGGAAATCCGCAATGCACAGGTTTCAGCGCTTGCTGGTGGGATTTGGGGGATTGGCTCAGAGAGCCAGGATTGGATTGAAGAGCTGAGAGATGAAAATAGTCTGTCTCAGGAATATTTAGCTTCTGTTGTCGATTCCTATTATGGTCTTTGGGGCGCATGGACGGAAAGTAAGTCTCATGGTATGTGGGGTGTGTATATTGCAAAAACGCGTGATGAGATTTTGTCAGAGGACAAATTGGGTGCGCAGTTAATGCGCAATAAGTTCTTTCATCCGTACCTCACTTATAATGCAAGAATCGATGAAAGTTTCAGTGGTGATTTCAGTTTGCGCTTTGATCAGAACAATCCTTATACCCATCATTCACATTACCTGAAAGATATCACCTTGACGGGAAACAACGATGTTAATGTGATTGTTAATCAACTCGATAATGACATCACGGGTAATTACGGGAAGAATACGGTTATTTTTTCTGGGGACTCCTCTCAATATCATATATCGAGTAACCAGGACGGTAAGGTAATGGTTTCCGATCTGATTGATGGTCGGGATGGGGTAAATACCCTTAGCCATGTCGAGCTGGCTGAGTTTAAAGATAAGATTGTGTCTCTGTAATGCGAATCTCTTTTGATTGTTATCATCAATTCCTTGGTCACACTCACACCGCGGCTACTATTAACGTAAGTTCGGCTAACACCATGTAATGCCATGGAGTGCATTAAACGTGTGGGGGTAGTCGGTGTGGTTAATAGTGATGGAGAAACAAAATGAGAAAGACACATCTTGTTCTAGCGGCCA
>NZ_JAKRFQ010000269.1 GCF_022347985.1 Photobacterium sp. OFAV2-7 | reverse complement strand
ATCGCTATGCCGAACTGTTCGGTATAGGGAGCGATTAGTGCTCGAACATCGCAGAGATTGACTCTTCGTTGCTGATGCGGCGAATCGCTTCAGCCAGCATGCCAGATAGCGTCAGTACCGATACGCGGCCTGTATCAACCATTGCTTGAGACAGTGGGATAGAGTCAGTCACGATAACTTCGTCAATCACTGATTCACGGATGTTCTGAGGCGCATTGCCAGAGAATACCGGGTGAGTTGCGTAGGCAAATACGCGCTTGGCACCACGATCTTTCAGTGCTTCGGCTGCTTTACACAGCGTACCGCCAGTATCGATCATGTCATCAACGATAACACAGTCACGGCCTTCAACTTCACCGATAAGGTGCATAACCTGAGAAACGTTGGCACGTGGACGACGCTTGTCGATGATTGCAATGTCAGTGTCATCAAGCAGCTTGGCAATCGCACGGGCACGTACAACACCACCGATGTCCGGAGAAACAACCACTGGATCTTCCAGGTTCTTCGCCAGGATGTCTTCTAGCAGAACTGGGCTGCCGAATACGTTATCAACTGGAACATCAAAGAAGCCCTGAATTTGCTCAGCGTGAAGATCAACAGTCAGAACGCGGTCAACGCCTACGTTAGAAAGGAAATCTGCAACTACTTTGGCAGTAATTGGCACACGGGAAGAACGAACGCGGCGGTCTTGGCGAGCATAACCGAAGTAAGGGATTACAGCTGTAATACGACCTGCAGAAGCGCGGCGTAGGGCATCGATCATAACAACCAGTTCCATCAGGTTGTCATTGGTTGGCGCACAAGTAGATTGAATGATAAAAACGTCGCTACCACGAACGTTCTCATTAATCTGAACACAGACTTCACCGTCGGAAAAACGGTTAACTGTTGCGTCTCCTAAAGAGATGTAAAGACGGTCAGCAATGCGTTGGGCTAGTTCTGGTGTAGCGTTACCAGCAAACAGCTTCATATCAGGCACGGTGGAAACCTCAGGTTGCGTCCAAGTTGTAGTTACTGACAATCCATAGAATGTGCGTTCAAGGCTGTCAAAAGGGGAGATGTGTTGACACCTTTTGCGACGAATCCTTGGAGCCAGTCAGGTAATTTATTCAGTGTTGCATTGGCCTCTTGTTGAGTGCTAAATTCAGCAAACACACAAGCGCCAGTGCCAGTCAGTCTTGACGGCGCGTATTCTAACAGCCACGAAAGCGCCTTATCAACCTCGGGGTGCAGTCTTCTGACGATTTTTTCGCAATCGTTTTCGTAAATCCCCGCCAACAGGGCATCCAACGTCATTTTTTTGCTATCACGGGTTAGTTCCGGATGGGTGAAAATATCAACAGTTGCAATGCTGACATCTGGTTTGGCAACCAAATACCACTTTTCCTGCGGCTCTGCCGGTTGAAGTTTTTCGCCAACGCCCTCAGCAAATGCACTCATTCCGCGGACAAAAACTGGCACGTCCGCACCGAGCTTCAGACCAATCTCGGCCAGTTCATCCTCGCTAAGCCCGGCTTGCCACAGGTAGTTCAGGGCAACCAAGGTGGTGGCCGCATCGGACGATCCGCCACCCAGGCCACCGCCCATCGGCAGGATTTTATCGATATGGATCTCTGCCCCGGCCCGGA
This sequence comes from Photobacterium sp. OFAV2-7, assembly GCF_022347985.1. Classification (GTDB taxonomy): domain Bacteria; phylum Pseudomonadota; class Gammaproteobacteria; order Enterobacterales; family Vibrionaceae; genus Photobacterium. Next base: position 4,207 of record NZ_JAKRFQ010000269.1, on the reverse strand, counting down.
TGCCAGCCGCCTGTCGCAGGGCATCGGCGGCGCGATAGATCAGGTTGTCTTCGGTTGCGACGCCCTCGATGGCCGGCGAAAGGGTGATATTACCGGAGTCGTTCGCGGTAATCGTCAGGGTGTCACTGTGATCCAGAAACTGAAACAGGGTTTGTAGCTCATGGTAACCATCAGGACGGCGACCGGTGATGTAGAGGAACAGGTTTAGCTTGGCTGGCGCGGGCCAGCGAGTCGTACGGGTAATCATAGTGTGGCTCGTATTCATGGCTGTTGGCTTTCGGTGATTTCCCACTCATTGATGATGAGGGTGATACGGACGTCCCCTTGCGACAGAATCATTCGGCTCGGCAGGGCTGGAGTCACCGAGTTGTCATATTCGTTGTAGTCGAGCTGCCAAAGTTGCTGGTCTATTTGTTTCGCCAGGTAGGCCACCCGGTTTTCGCTGTTGAGCTGGTAGGTATCGGCAGCAGTTGGCAGGCCTATCAGCCAGTCACGCATTTGCTCGACGGGAAGATTAATATCGGTCAGCTCCTGGATCAGGCGTGAGGCATTGGTTCCCTGATAGGTCTGGCCATCGTGGGAAATCAAGGTGGCACTGATTGGCGTTGCATCAAGCTTGAGCAGGGTTTTGCCAAGGAAGTTGGTCAGCAGCAGGTGGTCGGCCTGCGGGACGGTACGCCACAGCAGGTTGGCACCAAAACGTTGCTTGCCTTTATAGCCCAACCGGCCTTTGGCCTCATAATGGTTAAGTTGCTGGAGCGACGCCTGATGAGTTTCCCAGTCCACTAGAGAGGAAACTGGTGCCTGGCTGGCACAGCCGGATAGCAGGGAAAGTGGCAAAATGGCGGCGAGCAAGTACCGTTTCGAGTGTAAATACAATCGAACAAATGAAATCGATGGCATAGTTTGTAATTAACTTGTGGGTTTAGGCAAACAATAGCGAGAATTGGGCCATAATACCAATTGCAACAAGGAATTGCTTAAGGCATCTGGGCCATAAATGGTATTTAAATTTCAACAATTGCTCAGGAATGCCAGATTGATTGCGTTAGTTTTCTTTAATTACGTTGGGGCATCAAGTAAAATCCCGCCCTGGATCTTTTTCACCGGCGAAGTTGGTACACCGTCTCCATGACATTGCTTGCATTAGGAATAAATCATAAAACGGCATCTGTGGACTTACGCGAGCGTGTTGCGTTTTCCCCGGACAAGCTGACCAAGGCATTGCAGCAGTTAGAAGCACACCCGGAGGTAACAAGTGGCGTTATTGTCTCGACTTGTAACCGCACCGAGCTCTATTGTGACGTGACCCAGGCCGGGCCGGGAATCCTGATTGATTGGTTGACCAAGTTTCACCAGCTCACGGCCGAAGAGTTGATGCCGAGCCTGTATTTTCATGAAGAGCAGGCTGCTGTGAGGCACCTGATGCGGGTTGCCTGCGGCCTGGACTCATTGGTGCTCGGCGAACCTCAAATCCTGGGACAGGTCAAGCAGTCATATTCTGACGCCCGTGATTATGAAGCCGTACATGGTATGCTGGAGAAGTTGTTCCACAAGTCCTTTACGGTAGCTAAGCGGGTGCGTACCGAAACCGATATTGGTGGAAATGCTGTATCGGTGGCCTTTGCGGCCTGTACCCTGGCCAAGCAAATTTTTGAGTCGCTGTCTGAGGCCACGGTATTATTGATTGGCGCAGGCGAGACGATTGAACTGGTATCGCGCCACCTTGTTGAGCAGGGCTGCAACAAGCTGATTGTGGCCAACCGGACTAAAGAACGCGCCGATAACCTGGCCATGGAGTTTGGTGCCGAGGTGATCAGCCTGCCGGATATTCCCGATTACCTGCCGCGCGCCGATATCGTGATCAGCTCGACGGCCAGCCCGCTGCCGATTGTCGGTAAGGGCATGGTCGAGAAAGCTATTAAGGCGCGTCGTCATCAGCCTATGCTGCTAGTGGATATTGCCGTGCCGCGCGATATCGAGCAGGAAGTCGGTGAGTTGAACGACGCCTACCTGTATACGGTCGATGATTTGCACAGTATCGTCGAGAAGAACCGCGAGCAACGCAAGGTTGCCGCGATCCAGGCCGAGGCCATTGTCAGCGAGGAAAGTGCAGCCTTTATGAGCTGGCTGCGCTCGCTGGAGGCGGTTGACAGTATTCGACAGTATCGCTGTCACGCCGAGGATATCAAGGCCGAGCTGCTGAGCCGAAGCCTGCAGGCTATAGCCAATGGCAGTGAGCCAGAAAAAGTACTGGCGGAACTAAGCAACAAACTGACCAACAAACTGATCCACGCACCAACCCGGGCAATGCAGCAGGCTGCGCATAATGGCGAGCCGGAAAAGTTAGCGGTGATCCGCGAGACGCTGGGGTTGGAGTCGTTCAAAAATTAATATGAGGCAGGGCCACCGTGCTTTGCCATGACCGGAACACAATAGTTAAGTCGATTATGAAATCTTCAATTTTAGTGAAATTAGAAACGCTGGTTGAGCGTTACGAAGAAGTCCAGCACCTGCTTGGCGATCCTGACGTGATCGGCGATCAGGATAAATTCCGTGCGCTTTCCCGTGAATATTCTCAGCTGGAAGAAGTGACCAAGTGTTTCCAGGCTTATCAGCAGGCGAAAGAGGATCTTGAAACTGCTGAAGAAATGACGAAAGAAGATGATCCGGAAATGCGCGAAATGGCGCAGGAAGAAGTAAAGGAAGCGAAAGCTGAAATTACTCGCCTTGAGGATGAGCTTCAGGTACTGCTGATCCCGAAAGATCCGAACGACGAGCGTAACTGCTTCATCGAAATCCGTGCCGGTGCTGGTGGTGACGAAGCCGGTATTTTTGCCGGTGATCTGTTCCGTATGTACAGCAAATATGCCGAAAGCCGCGGCTGGCGTATCGAAGTGATGAGTGCCAACGATGCCGAGCATGGCGGCTACAAAGAAATGATTGCCAAAGTAAACGGTGAAGGCGTGTATGGTGTGCTGAAGTTTGAATCTGGCGGTCACCGCGTACAGCGTGTGCCGGCAACTGAATCTCAGGGCCGTGTTCATACCTCTGCCTGTACGGTGGCTGTGCTTCCGGAAGTGCCTGAAGCCGAAATTCCTGAAATCAATGCCGGTGATCTGAAAATTGATACTTTCCGTGCCTCGGGCGCTGGTGGTCAGCACGTTAACACCACTGACTCTGCAATCCGTATTACTCACCTGCCAACCGGTATCGTGGTGGAGTGTCAGGATGAGCGTTCGCAGCACAAAAACAAAGCCAAGGCGATGTCGGTACTGGCGGCCCGTATTATTCAGGCAGAAGAAGAGCGACGCCATGAAGCAGAGGCAAGCACCCGTCGCAACTTGCTGGGCTCGGGCGATCGCTCGGACCGCATTCGTACTTACAACTACCCGCAGGGCCGTGTATCTGACCACCGTATTAACCTGACTATCTACCGCCTGAACGAGGTGATGGAAGGGGATATGGATACCCTGATCCAGCCGGTACTGCAGGAACACCAGGCAGATCAGTTGGCTGCCATGGCTGATCAAAGCTAATGCCACTGAGCATCGAAGCGCTGTTGAAGCAGACAGTGCAGCAGCTTGTTGAAGCGGGCTCAGACAGCCCGCAGCTGGATGCAGCCGTACTGCTTTGCTTTGTGCTGGACAAGCCGCGTAGTTACTTGCTGACCTGGCCGGAAAAAATGCTAGACAGTGAGCAGTCTGCTGCGTTCGACACTGTGTTGCGTCGCCGTCTGGCGGGCGAACCGGTCGCCTATATTGTCGGTGAACGCGAATTTTGGTCGTTGCCGCTGAAAGTGGCACCTCATACCCTTATCCCACGTCCCGACACGGAGCGGTTGGTTGAACTGGCATTGGAGAAAGTGCCAGCAGAACCTTGCTCGGTACTGGATCTGGGAACAGGTACCGGTGCAATTGCCCTGGCAATTGCCTCGGAGCGGCCTGAGCTGAGCGTTACCGGTATCGACTTGCGACCGGAAGCGGCCCAGCTGGCGCTGGAAAACAGCCAAAACTTGAAGATTACCAATACCCGCTTCCTTTCCGGAAGCTGGTACAGTCCGCTGACATCTGACGAGCGCTTTGCCGTCGTGGTCAGTAACCCTCCCTACATAGATAAAACTGATCCTCACCTCGAACAGGGTGATGTGCGCTTTGAGCCAAAAAGCGCCTTGGTGGCAGAAGAAAACGGCTTGTCTGATAAGATC
>NZ_JAKRFQ010000268.1 GCF_022347985.1 Photobacterium sp. OFAV2-7 | reverse complement strand
TCTATGTAGTTCTGATAGAGCTCCAGCGCGGCTTGCTGAGAAAAGTTGGTAACGACCAGGCCTGTAAAGCCGCCGTCAAAAAGAACAAAGCAGCCAATGTCAGGTTTAAGGCTAGTTTTATTGATTTTTTGTACCATTGCAGAGTAGCCGATCTGGCTATCTGTAGCAGTGGATAGAACATTAGAAATTGACTGACAAAGTTTTAGCAGGATGTCGTCTGTAGTGATGGTTTTCGTTTTTTTCATTGTGTACTCGGTACCTAGCTTGCATTTATCGGCAGTGTGTCATCAAACGCTATTAATTGCACAGCCTTAAAGAAAGCGGGTTGATATGGCTCACTGTTTTATAGCGAGACTAACAAAAATATGCTTAATCAACGACACCTAAGCTCAAAAAGCAGGCTTAATGAGCTTAGGCAGACAGATGTATCAGGCGAAGCGGTTCTCTAGGTAGTTAATGATGTCGTTAGATTCGTACATCCACTCGACATCTCCATTCTCACCTTCAATACGCAGACAAGGGACTTTTCTTCGGCCTCCACCATTAACAAGTTCTTCTTCCCATTGCGCTTGTTTCGCGTCTCTGGTCGCCAGGGGAAGGTTGAGTCGTTTTGCGTGGCGTCTTACCTTAACGCAGAAAGGACAAGCTTCAAATTGGTAGAGATGGAGTTGAGCAACAGCATCGTTAATTTTTTTTTGTTCGGCTTCTGAGCGCTTGATTGACTTTGGAGTAAAAACGGTATTAAGCAGCAAAATTACCCGGCCTAATATCCAACGAATGACTTTCATAGAAGGCTATCCATGTTGTTATGATTTCTAACGGGGATTGTATTATAACGAGTGATATTTGATAACTAGAAAATCACAGAGGAATGATTGATAAGAATGTAAAGCATTTCATAACCATATTATTGGCATGGAATAATGTAGAGGTGAAATATGTTTACATGAACAATTCATGCAAATTAATCGTTACTATTAACTATTCATTATGTTTGTTAGACGATAAAAGCTAAAAATATCAGTGTGATATTTACCGGGGTACCCATAAAAACAAGTCTAATTAATAAGTACTAAATGATCTATAAGGTCTAAAAAGACGATCTAGCTCACTTATTAAATAAATTTCATACGCATCGATTATTATTCTATTGAATATTGATTATTATTAGACAGTCCATGGAAAACTTAGGAAGAAAATCAACGTGGTAAGGAAGCAGAACATTCTTATCTGTGATGATTCGCCGGTAGTGCACAGAGCCATGTCCAAGATGCTATCTGGGCAGGAAGATTTGACGCTGTTTTTTACCGAGAACGGAAAAGAAGGGCTCGAGTGCCTTTCCCGTCATGATATTGATGTGATGTTCCTTGATTTGACAATGCCTGTCATGGATGGCTTTGAGGTGTTGCAGGCTTTATCTAGCCGTGAACACCAGACTAAAATAATCATATTGTCTGCTGATGTTCAGCAGCAGGCAATGGAAAGGTGTATCGAACTCGGTGCGTATCATTTCCTCCCTAAGCCTTTTGACCCTGAGCACCTTATCTCGATATTGAATAAGTTCGATGTCTATGTAGTAGAAGAAATGGCTCCGTTTTTGCCTCATCGTAGTGGTGATGAATATATTCAGACGTTTAAGGAAGTGGCCAATGTCGCTTTGGGCCGGGGTGCTGCAATTATCTCTGATCACTTCGGAGAGTTCATTAAGATGCCGTTGCCGAATGTTGCCAGGTTATGTGCCGGGGAACTGGAGATGGCGATTGATGATATCAAGCAACAGAGTGAATCAGTTGCGATTGCACAGCGTTTTGTAGGGGGAGGCATTCATGGAGAAGCGCTGGTTTGCTTACGTGGTAAGGATGTTGATGTGTTTGGAGCCCGTATGGGTTTTAGCCAGGTTGATGAGCACAAGAGCGAAATTGTTATTGATATTGCCAACCTTATGGTGTCTTCGTTCTTAGTTGCGCTGTCTGAACAAATGAATATTCCTTTTTCGGTGCGTCAGCCTATTGTGCTGGAAGATTATATGGTATGGAGTGATAGTGAGAGTATTAAAACAGAGCTCTTCACTGTCGAGTATACCTATGAGGCTGAATCATTAGACTTGGAATGTGATGTTTTATTTATGATGGATAACAGCTCTACGCAGGTTATCAAGAAGATGATGGAAACTCTACATTGAATCAAGTAGCACTTGCTGATTTTCACTTAACCATGCAGGTAATGGATAATATAGATGCTGGTGTAGTGATCATTGATAAAGAATATAACGTCTGGGCGTGGAATACGTTTATGCAGGCATACAGCGGCATTACCTCTGAACAAATTATGGGTAAGAATTTGTTCGACGTTGTCGATGATCTGCCGGTGGAGTGGCTAAAAAATAAAATAGCATCCACCTTCAAATTGCGAATGCGTTCCTTTAGTTGCTGGGAAGACAGGCCAAGCATTTTTAACTTCTCCAACTTTAGCCCGGTCACTGGCGGTTCTTCATTGATGTTCCAGAATATGACCCTAACGCCGCTAAAATCGCTTAGTGGTGAATTATCACATATCTGCCTGACGATTACTGATGTCTCGGACATAGCCAAGAATAAAACACATCTTCGCGAATCAAACGAACAGCTAACGCATCTAAGCATGACGGACAGGCTTACCCAGCTTTATAATCGCGGCCACTGGGAAGCGTGCTTGGCTGAAGAGTTCGAACGATGCCGAAAGGCGAATATCCCGTCGACACTGGTTATGTTTGATATAGACCATTTCAAAAAGGTGAATGATACATTCGGGCATATTGCCGGGGATGGTGTTATTCGTAAAGTATCTAGCTTGCTACGGCGGACCAAAAGGCATAGCGATATTGCCGGACGTTATGGTGGCGAGGAGTTTGGTGTCATCTTACCGGGTACGTCCGCAGAGTTAGGGCTGTATTTTACTGAACGCTTGCGCAGCCGGGTCGAGGAAGCATCCGTCGCAGTCGATGTCCGAAATATCAGTGTGACTATCAGCCTCGGTGTTTGTGAATGGGCGCCCTGGATGCCAAGCTATGAAAAATGGCTGGAACTATCAGACAGTGCTTTGTATGAATCAAAGCAGAACGGTAGAAATCAAACGACTGTCTATACTAGGGAGCTATGCCAGGAACAGGAAAAGTCTTTACGAGCTGTTAGTGGCTGAGAAAGTATATACTGCGGTTTTGTCGCGAATTCTCTTTGATCGAGAGCAAGAACATCCGTTGACACTGTTGTAATTTTTTTGATTCTTCTTAGAATTGGAGAAAATTATTACTAATCCAAAGAAATATTATGGTTGTTGAGTCTGAAGGTTATCATGCGCTTATAGAATATTTTACCGAGCACCTGTCTTTATTTGAGCATGCAAGTAAAGACAGTTGTAGCGAAACGGTAGAAGATGTTGTGACAGACATGATAGCAACGAATCTCATGGCAGTATTCTCACAAAACCCTGATCTTGAAGCTGATTTTCGTTTTAAGTTAATGCAGGAAGCAGATAGAGTTGTTGAAGATTTATCGGAAGTACTTGCAGGTGCCTGGCGTTGTTGCCCGACCAATGAACAAATCGCATTCCTCGAGGATTATATTGGGTTGGTAAAAAACTTGTTTGATAGTGCGATTAGCCTCCAAGAAGGTTAAAACAGAGTTTCATCATAAGAAGGCAGCACAAGCTGCCTTTTTTGTGCCTGCGATTCGTATGTGTGATACCTAACACGTTAAATGCCCTCAAGATTTTATTGATAAGTCAAAAAATTGAAATCTTACCGTAACAATCCCTGAGTAAGTTACCGAGCTAAAAAATGGAAGCGCCACAATTGGTTACCACCATGTGCGCTTATTAAAACTGAAATCTTCGCTAGGAATAATGGCGCAAGGTTTATCAGGGACTTCTAAAAATGAAACAGACTAAGCTCGGTAAGACAAAGCTCTCGATCGTTACCTATATCCAGATAGTGTTTTTGTTGCTTGTCGCTACGGGAGGGCTCTTGTCCTTTGTTGGCAACAAGGGGTTGAATAATGTCTCACAAGAGTTTGAACGATTAAGCAAGCAGGCACTGCCGGTTGCAATGAACAATGCTGCTATTGTTCAGGGGGCGTTACAAACGGCGCAGCGGTTAGCTGAGATAACAAACAGCGATTCAGTTGAGGGACTAGAAACGGCTTACCAGCAGCTTCAGACTGATCAGCAGTCTGTTTTCTCTGCCATGAGCGCGCTGGAGGTGCTAGCTGATACCTACAAAATAGACTGGCTGACTAGAGATGTCGCTCGGTTTAAGAAGGAAATGAACCAGATAGAAGGAATGTCGTCAGACCTGAAGGATTCTCAACAGCAGATATTGCTTAATCGAGCCAAGGTTGAAGGTGATAAGGCAATGATGAGCTATGCCGTCTCGGGCGTAAGAGCTGAAATGAGCCGCTTGGGAATGGAGCTCTATAGCGATAACTCCGAAGGCCTGAATCATGTGAACAATTTCGTCAATCACTCGTTGGAAATGGCTAGTAACTTAATCGCGTTACTCATTGAAAAAGATCCTGTAAAAGCCAAGAAAATTGCACGGGAACTGAAAAGGACGAACCTCTCGGGAATGCAGTACGCTTGGCGTGAGCTTAATAGAATCGATAGCACCATCGCCGACTTTACCAGTGTTACTGTGCCACTGGAAATGGTTGAGGACTTATTCACCAAGCAGGGAATTGTCGAGCGTCATCTGCAAACACTGCAGCTAATGGATGCTCAATTGCTGAAAGTAGAACTGACTCAAGATGTGATAGCCTCTGTGATGAATGAGCTTGATACCCTGACAAATGGTGCCAACGTAATGGTCAGCGAAGGGGAGGCTGCGGTAATGGCTGCCAGTGAGAGTGCGATAACCCTGTTTGTTACCATTAGTATTGCGGGCTTGATACTTGCTATTGCATCAAGCGGTTGGATAAGCCGTACGGTAAGGACGTCGCTTAAGCGGATTGATCATGTGGTCAATGCAACCAGTAAAGGCGATCTCACTGCACGTGCGACCCAAAATGCACCCAAAGAGTTTGCTATTCTGGGCGGGTTGCTAAATCAGTCAAATATTAATAATAGTGAGATACTCGGCAAGCTGGTGGATAATAGCAACTGCTTAAATATAGCAGCAGAGTGTAGCCAGCAAGCGGCATCAAATTCACGTGTTGCACTGAAGCAACAAAGCAGTGAACTAACCAATATAGCAACAGCTATTTCTCAGCTGGAAAGCTCAATTAAAGAAATAGTTGTCAGTACTACCGAATCAGAGTCTGAAGCCGAACAGGCAAACAAGCTAGCTCTGCAAGGTGTCGAAATTATTGAACGCAGTACATCTGGGCTTCGCTCATTGGATCAGCAGTTTATAGTTAACGAACAGCGTATGGCAGAGCTTGGCAATCATGTGAACAAGATTACTGAAGTTGTCGAGCTGATTAGCTCTATTGCAGATAATACTAACTTGCTGGCGTTAAATGCAGCCATAGAGGCGGCCAGGGCAGGCGAGCAGGGGCGTGGTTTTGCTGTCGTTGCCGATGAAGTCAGGAAGCTGGCTAGCGAGACGAATCTGCAGACAGAATCAATACGTAAAACAATTAGTGAGCTTCATAGGGCCGCAAAAGATGCCAATGAAGCGATGGCAGTAAGTCGAACTGAGATGACCTCGTCGATTGATTTGAGTAGTGACGTTCAGGTTGCGATTGATAAAATTCAGCAAATGATAGCTTCCATTAACGACAAGGTGATTACGATTGCTGCGGCAACACAGCAGCAGGAGAATGCTTCTGTTGAGGTCGGACGAAGCGTAGAGCATGTTGCTAGTCAGGCCCAGACAAATA
>NZ_JAKRFQ010000267.1 GCF_022347985.1 Photobacterium sp. OFAV2-7 | reverse complement strand
GGCTTACGCCAATCAAAGGCGTGCCGGATTTACTCGACACCTTGTCAAACATGGGATGCGATATGTGTATTGCTTCAAATGCGCCTATCAGCAAGATCGAACACACTTTAAGCCTGACCGGGCTACTGCCCTATTTCGAAGGTAAGCTCTTTAGCGGCTTTCAGGCTAACAGCTGGAAGCCTGAACCGGATATTCTCCACTTCGCCGCCATGCACATGGGTGTGATGCTACAAGAGTGCGTATTCGTTGATGATACCCCGAAGGGCGTGCAGGCCGGGATCAACGCCGATATCCGAACCTTTCACTTTGCTGCGACGCCCCACTCGGTCAAAATTAACCATCCGAAAGTGACTACCATCACGGCGATGCCGCAGCTGCTTGATTACCTTGAGGTGGATTCGGCACCGGTATCATGATGACGACTTCTTCGACTCCGCCGTAAAACTGTCCCATGAGGTGGCCCAGTTTTGCTGCTGGTACTCCTTGGTCGCTGTTTCATTCTTGGTCTCGGCTGCCAAACTGTTGTCATCGTCTTCTTCGCTTGCCACAACGCCTGCACTATCACCGGTTTCGATACCGCTAAACTCATGCTCCTGCATTGCAAGTGCACTCGGTGGCATTTCCGGCTCTACTTCCCCGTCGCGACTGGCAATCGCCTCGGCCTGTGCCGTATTTCCTACCAACTCTCCGCTGGCCAACGATGCCAGAACATCCTCGTCAGGCCGGTAGCTACTTCGAGCATATACCCGGTCCATCAGATCAATTACCCGGTGACGTGCAACTGGCTGGCGCTTAAGCAACCGAAAGACAGAATTGGCCACGCTCTGGGCCGCCAGGATAGACTCTATTCCAACATACTGCGCCGCTTCATCACGTTCGGTCTTGGCCGTTTTATGGCCAAAGCCGTTGGCAATCGAAAACCACACATAAGCGATAGCCGCATCATTGGCATCTGAACCCAAGTGCATCTTTGCGGCCAAAAACTGTGCTTCACTACTGCCCATTTCGGCTGCTCTTTCCAACCAGTAAATGGCCCGAGCGCGATCCTTGGCCACCCCGACCCCGCTCTGATAACAAAACGCAGTTTTGATGCAGCCCTTAACCTCATCGGTCAGTGCCGCTCGCACCCGCCAGCCGAATGCGACCAGAGGATCTTTGTGCTGGTTTATTTCTGCCACATACCAGTCACCGAGAAAAAGCTGCGCCTCCACATGTCCCTGTTCAGCCGCCGCGGTGATTTTTTCAACCCCTGACTCTGTATCAATCTCGGTGCCATAGCCGGATACCAGGTAATACCCCAGCTGGTACAGAGCTTCCGGCTCTTTGCGCTTGGCCAGTACGACTTGCTGCCAGTATTTCGACTTCGCCTCGCCATCAGAGTCGGACCGATCTAACCGACATAGACGGGCCAGGGCATTCTGGGCAATATCGTTGTCTAAGGCCGCAGCCTTCTGGTACCAGAAGATCGCCTTACTGATACTGGTCAGCTCAAACTCCTTTGCCAGCGACAGCTGGCTTGAAACGTGCCCGGTTTGCGCCTTGAAGACTTTTTCCTCGTGCTCTGCCACTTTGGCCTTTTCCAGGACCTGCTGATATTTTTGATCTTTGAGTACTTTCTCCTGCACTCTAACGCGCTGCGATTTCACCGCGGAAAAATAGCGGACAATCACCCAAACCAGCACCACGCCGATCAAACTCAGACCGATTACCAGGTTTGACATAACCCCTCATGCAACAATTATCTACACTCTATATAACGGCAGAATGCCGCAAAACTAGAGCTATTATGCCAGAGTAATTAACCACACAAAAAACACTGTTTAAAAATAGAGAGATTAAGAAGTACTGCAAACTCAGATAGTACCGTTATTCGATGCTACTTTTTACTTATACCATTGCCAATAACACATTAAGGATCATGGATGTTTCTCGACTACTTTGCATTGGGGGTCTTGGTGTTTGTCGCCGTTTTTTTATTCTACGGCGTGATCGCAATCCATGACATCCCCTATGAAATATCGAAAAAGCGCAACCACCCTCACCAGGATGCCATTCACTATGCTGGCTGGGTTAGTCTTTTCACCCTCCATGCCATCTGGCCATTTCTATGGATCTGGGCCACGCTATGGCGGGAAGATCGTGGCTGGGGGTTCACCAAAATCCAAAACGAACAACACGAGCTTCACCACGAAGTCCTCCAACTTACAGAACAGGTAGAGCGGCTGACCGAAAAAGTCGCGCAGCTAGAAGTTACCCAGGCCCGGCAGTCCGCCTCCTCCCACCGAAACGACAAAGTTGACCAAAAAGAGGAGGACTAATGGATTTATTGCTGATTCTTACCTATACCGCACTCTGCATCGCCATCTTTAAAATTTTCCGGATCCCGCTTAACAAATGGACAGTACCGACCGCAGTTCTGGGGGGGATCGTACTGATCGGCACCCTGATACTACTGATGAACTACAACCATCCGCACACCAACTACGGCGGTCAGTATTTTGTTACCACCCCGATTGTGCCAGGCGTAAGGGGAAAAGTGATCGATGTACCGGTATCTCCCAACCAGCCAATAAAAAAAGGCGAAGTACTGTTCAAAATAGATCCGACCCCCTTTGAGGCAGAGGTTCGACTGCAGCAAGCCTCCCTTGCCGAAGCAAAGCAATATGTTCTCGGCCTGGAGGCCGACTATAAATCTTCCCAGGCCACGACGGCTAAAGCCATCGCCGAGCGCGATCGGACCCTGCAGCAATTCAAGCGTTACGAAAAAGGCTTCAAACGCGGAGCATTTACCCAGTCAGAAGTCGATAACCGGCGCCAGTTCTATCTCAGTGCCGAAGCCTCTCTGGCTGCTGCCAGAGCCGAGGAGCGCCGCTCCAAGCTTGCCTACGAGTCTGAGATCATGGGCGAAAATACTACAGTCGCCAAAATACGCGCCCAGCTCACCCAGGCGGAATTCAATCTCAATGAAACCGTTGTCTATGCGCCTACCGATGGCTATGTAACCCAAGTAACGCTGCGCCCAGGCATGATGGCCGTACCGCTGCCGCTAAAACCCGTCATGACATTCGTTCACCAGGAAGAACAACTCTATATTGGCGCCTTTCGCCAAAACTCCCTGCTACGTCTTGAAACCGGGTTCAAAGCTGATTTTGTCTTTCGCGCCCTGCCCGGTAAAACCTTTAAAGGTGAAGTGGTCGAGGTCCTGCCAGCCATCGGTGAAAGCCAAATACAGGCATCAGGCGTACTTTACGGCAGCGACTTGCTGTTAAGGCAGGGGCGCCCATTGGTCAAACTTCGGGTCACCGATGATCTATCGCCTTTTCATCTCCCACAGGGAACTAATGTCGAGATTGCTGTCTATTCCGACAGCTTCGAACATGTATCTGTCATGCGAAAAGTGCTGATCCGCATGAAGAGCTGGCAGAACTATCTCTTCCTTGATCATTGATCCGAGATTTGGACAACCATCACGGAATAATTTGGTGTGATCAGGTTGTCTAACAGATATACAGCACGAGGGAAGCGACCATGTTATCTATTTTTGATATCTACAAAGTCGGGGTTGGTCCATCCAGCTCCCACACCAACGGTCCGATGCTGGCAGGGTTCGACTTTTGTCAGAAGGTAGACACATTAACCAACACGATTGAACGTGTTCAGGTCGACCTCTACGGTTCATTGTCACTTACCGGGAAAGGGCACCATACCGACCGCGCAACCATTCTCGGCCTGATGAACAATACCCCGGACAATATTGATATCGAACAGGCCAACGCAGCGATGGCAGAGGGCATCCAGGCCAACACACTCAACCTGGCCGGCAAGAAAACGATCGGATTTAACCCCGAGACCGACATGCTGTTTCACGATAGCAATCTACCGCTGCATGAAAACGGGATGACCATCAGCGTGTTTGATGCCGACGGCAAGCAACTCTTTCTCGAAACCTACTACTCAATCGGCGGCGGCTTTATTGCTACAGCCGATGAACTGCAAAACGGTAAATCCTCCGACACGGTCTCTGTGCCCTACCGTTTTCACTCTGCCGAAGATATTCTCAATACTGCGGAAAACGAAGGTCTGTGTATCGGTGCGATGATCCTTCGCAACGAGCTGGCCTTTCGCTCCCAGGAAGAGCTTGATGCCAAGGCCAAGCAAATCTGGACGGTCATGTCGGCCTGCATGCAACGAGGCTTCAAAACCGAGGGGGTACTGGAAGGTGGCCTGCATGTGGTGCGCCGCGCCCCGGCTTTGCTGAAAAAACTCGAAGCCAATAAAGACATCGACAATGATCCGATGACCATCCTCGATTGGGTGAATCTGTTTGCCTTTGCGGTCAGTGAAGAGAATGCCGCCGGCGGCCAGGTGGTCACCTCACCGACCAATGGCGCAGCCGGGGTGATCCCGTCGGTGCTGATGTACTACAACAAATTCATCTGTCCGCTCGACACACCCCAGATAAAAGACTTCCTGGCGGTATCGGCCGCAATCGGCATGTTGTACAAGATGAACGCCTCTATTTCCGGTGCGGAAGTCGGCTGTCAGGGAGAAATCGGGGTGTCCTCATCCATGGCGGCGGCTGGCCTGACGGCGATCCGAGGCGGCAGCAACGAGCAAATCTGTATGGCAGCCGAGATTGCCATGGAGCATTCGCTGGGGATGACTTGTGACCCTATCGGTGGGCTGGTTCAAATTCCGTGTATCGAGCGTAATGCCATGGGAGCGATCAAGGCTATCAATGCCTCGCGAATGGCCTTAAAGCGCAACAGCAAGTCGCTGGTCTCTCTCGACAAGGTTATCGAGACCATGTACCAGACCGGTAAGGACATGAACAAGAAGTACCGGGAGACCTCACTCGGTGGCCTGGCGATGATCCACCTCGCCCCGCCCTGTGAGTAATTCAAGTAAATCGAATAATTAGAAAAGAAAAAGCCAGCCGCTTAATGGCGGCTGGCTTTGATATTCGAGACTTGGTCTATGTATTAGTCAAACTCAACCAGGTTCTTCTCGTAATTCTCGTACTGCGCTTCCACTTCCTTCGATGCGCCGCCCGTCATAGAGCTAACCGCAATGATTGAGATCGTCGCAAAGATAAATCCAGGTACTATTTCGTACATATCGAACAGGCCACCTGAAAGTTGCTTCCAAATCACCACTGTAAGGGCACCAACAACAATACCTGCAAGCGCACCGTTGCGGTTCATGCCTTTCCAGAACAGGCTCAGTAGCAAGGCCGGACCGAATGCCGCACCAAAGCCAGCCCAGGCATAAGACACCAGACCCAGTACCGTGCTGTCAGGGTTCATCGCCAGCACTAGCGCAACGATAGACAGTGCGATAACCGCCACACGACCTACCAGTACAATCTCTTCTGTTGATGCCTGCGGACGGAATACCTGCTTGTAGAAATCTTCAGCCAATGCCGATGAAGACACCAGTAGCTGTGAATCCGCCGTACTCATGATTGCCGCCAGGATTGCCGCCAACAAGATGCCGGCAATCACAGGGTGGAAGATAGAGTTAACCAACAGCATGAAGATTTTCTCGCCATCGGCCAGTTCACCACCTAGCTGGTTATCGACAAACAGGATACCAACCAGACCAACCAGGATAGCACCCGCCATCGACAGGGCCGTCCATGCTACGGCGATACGACGTGCCGTACCGATATCAGCATTAGAACGGGTTGCCTTGAAACGTGCCAGGATATGCGGCTGACCAAAGTAACCCAGGCCCCATGCAGCAAGTGAGATGATCGCAATCGCCGATAGCGGCTCACCTTTCACATCGTTAAACAAGGTCATCAGCTCAGGGTTTTTCGCTTCCAGCGCCGTTGTCAGATCGCCAACACCA
>NZ_JAKRFQ010000266.1 GCF_022347985.1 Photobacterium sp. OFAV2-7 | reverse complement strand
CAGAACTTGGCAACATTTTCTTCCCGGATGTCGTATTCACCCGCCTTGAAGGCTTCGAGGGTTACGGTTTCATCACGATAGTAGTCGTACTTGATGGTTTCAAAATTATGACGACCGATATTTACCGGCAAATCCTTGGCCCAGTAGTCATCAACCAGCGAATAAGTCACGCTCTGGCCTGACTTATAGCTGGCAACCTTATAGGCACTACTGCCGAGAGGCGGCGTACTCAGAGGCTCACTCAGATTCTTGTCTTTCCAATAATGCTCTGGGAGCACGACCATTCCCTGTACCAGCGAGAATAGAATTTCGCGATTGGCTTTGACCATGTCGACACGGGCAGTCAGCTCAGACTTGGCCGTTACCGACTTCACGTCCTTATAGTAAACCTTATACTGAGGTACCCCTTCTTTAAGAAACTTTTCAAAGGTAAAGGCAACATCGGCTGCTGTGATGGGGTGACCGTCATGAAATCGTGCCTTGGGATTGATGTCTACTTCCATCCACGAGAAATCATCGGCATAGCGGACCTTTTCCGCAATAAGGGGATAGTGGCTGTCGATTTCATCTGCAGAAGCAACAAACAAGGTATCGTAAATAGCCTCCGCACCTGCGGCTGACACTCCCCTACTGGCATAGCGGTTAAAGCTATCGAAGGTGCCCACCTGGGCGTAGGTGACTTGCCCTCCTTTAGGTGCATCGGGATTTACATAGTCGAAATGAGTAAAATCGCTGGCATATTTTTCACTGCCGAATCCAACCAAACTGTTTGACTCAATCACCTTGGCAGCATGAACCTCAGCAGCATAGATCGCTCCGGTAGCGAACAACATTGCCCCGAACAATGGTATTTTTTTTAACATTAGCGTCTCCCTGCTTACCTCGAAACTCCTGCTTGAGGGTAAAAAAGTTCAAATTATCATTATTCTACGATAGGACAGTAATCACTATTCGACAATGTCGCAAGCTCGGTAACGACATAATGTGTTCGGCGCATATAACGTTTTTATCCGATTGAACAAAGGTTGAACACAGGTAAGTCCTTTGACTTGCGAGCTATCCGGTTAGCCGTTAACATCCCCTCCCTCTCCGCAGGTGCGGAATACGTTATTCAGGATTCAGGTATGTCTAAATTTTTCTATAAAGGCCGCATCGAGAAAAAACCCAAGCACGAGAGCTTCGGTTACAACACCAAACGATCAACCAAGCCAGGAACCGAAGCCAACCCGCTACCGCTTACGGTTAACAGTGAAGAACGCAAAGCAGAGGTTGAAGCTATCCTTGCCGAAAACCAGCTCTTTGCAACAATTACAGTCAATGCGGAAGAAAAAGAAAATCTGGTAGAACTAGAGACAATTCTAAACAAGCCAAAAACGACGGTATTTGAAAAAACACCAAACCGTAATGATCCTTGCTCTTGCGGCAGCGGCAAGAAGTTCAAAAAATGCTGCGGCTAATGCCTTTCAACAACAGCCCCGTCACTTGGTGGGGCTGCTGTCTTTAGCCCCTGCAATTTTGCAGAAAAATCCGTATAATCCCGCCTCGATTTAAATTTTGAAGATATTCACGATATGAGCAAAGGCTACTCCTGTGTCGGGTTATTCAACCCCAAAACCCCTGAAAATGTTGGTTCGGTAATGCGCGCTGCAGGTTGCTACGGTGTGAATTCGGTGTTTTACACAGGTACACGTTATGACCTTGCCAAGAAGTTTTGTACCGACACCAAAAAAGTCTATCAGGATATTCCGCTTATCGGGGTCCAGAACCTGAAGGACATCATTCCGCATGACTGCGTACCTGTTGCTGTCGATCTGATTGAGGGGGCAAAGCCTCTGCCTGACTACAAGCACCCTAAGCGCGCCTTTTATATTTTTGGCCCGGAAGACAACACGCTAAAAAAAGAGATCACCGATTTTTGTCGCGAAACGATTTACGTACCGACCACAGGCTGTATGAACCTGGCCGCTGCCGTGAACGTTATCCTTTATGATCGCATGGCAAAGGGTGATAATTTCTCTAACCACAAATAAGCGATATAGAGAACGCGAAAAGCCCTCTATATATACAGCATGTGGAATAACGAATACCTCTTGGTTATTCCACACTGATATAGTCAGTGCTCAAGTGGCACTTCCCAGGCCAACCTGACTATCTCCTTGGCGTTATGGTTGATTAAATCACCATGAGAAATAATCACTCGCTCAAAATCCCAATTCAGTATCTGCAATAAGGACTGCCGTGCGGCAACTTTGTCTTTCCAGCCTAACTGATATTCAGGCGCGGGCTTAGGGTGATTCCACATACGAAAAACCAGCTTCCACCAAAACTTTAGCCCCCAGCCAACTCCCTTTGTTTTATCACCAATATTTTCGACAAGATCGACCAGAATAAGTGTTCGGCTCGGCTTATGGAAAAAAGCCACCTCCCACATATATTTAGCGCCCCGTACCAATACCAGGTCAAAGTCATCAATCCAGCTGTCTGGTACCTTGTCGCAAAGGAATTCGCTAAATTGCATATCAGGCACTTTCTGTTCAACTCCCGGACATATCATTGTTTTTGCTAGCGGGTAAGTTTCCTGTGCCGAGACAATATGCAGATAATGATACGAACCCGGAGCAACGATATACGCAACCTCTCCCAACTGATCAAGCTGAGCTTTCAATGCCGGACTGAAATGGCAAGGCGAATGCAGAAGTAGCCGATCATCAATAAGGCGAACCACGGTCATCCGCGAGAAGAAATCCAGACCGGCATAATGCACTGGATAGTCAACTGTCCATATCCTGTCTTGGGTATGTTCGGTCAGTAGCATGCTCATATCACGTCTCCGGTTAGTTGAGAAAAGTCTAGCACTTTCAATACTTGGCCGACTGAGTATGAGTTTTTGAGCAATACCTATGGACGATGGGCGAAACATCCCGTCAACTAAGGAGGTTTCCATTGAAGCGTAAAATATACGCCAACAACTGGTACGAGAGGGCTAACCGAACTAGACTTAGTCCGATTTATGTATGATTAGCAACACCAGACTCGACCAATACGGAGAATTATCACTGGGCGTTCAGTAAACAATTAGCTGCATTTCCATAAAGATAAGCAATCTGTATATAGGGATTTTCCCAGCAGATTATCTTATCTCATTGGTAGTCTTGTGGTTTTATTGAGCGTTTGAGCTGGAAATGTAGAAAAGACGAAGCAAAAACAAGCAAATGTTCATTTTATAGTGCATGGGCTCTGTAATCTTTGTTTGAATCAGTGATATACTCCCCCACCGAATAGTGACAGTAATTGTTTATAGAGAAAAACAATGGCAGATTTATCTAAATACAGAAACATTGGTATTTTCGCGCACGTTGATGCGGGTAAAACCACCACTACTGAGCGTATCCTTAAGCTTACTGGTCAAATCCACAAGACCGGTGAAGTACACGACGGCGAATCAACTACTGACTTCATGGAGCAGGAAGCTGAGCGTGGTATTACAATCCAGTCAGCTGCAGTTAGCTGTTTCTGGAACAACCACCGTCTAAACGTTATCGATACTCCTGGACACGTTGACTTCACAGTTGAAGTTTACCGTTCTCTTAAAGTACTTGATGGTGGTATCGGTGTATTCTGTGGTTCTGGTGGTGTTGAGCCTCAGTCAGAAACTAACTGGCGTTACGCTAACGAATCAGAAGTTGCTCGTCTGATCTTCGTTAACAAACTAGACCGTATGGGTGCAGATTTCTTCAACGTTGTTGACCAGGTTAAGAACGTTCTAGGTGCTAACCCTCTAGTTATGACTCTACCAATCGGTCGCGAAGATGATTTCGTTGGTGTTGTTGACGTACTAAACCGTCAAGCTTACGTTTGGGATGACACAGGTCTTCCTGAAAACTACGAAATCAAAGAAATCCCAGCGGATATGGTTGATGACGTAGAAACTTACCGTGAAGAGCTTGTTGAAACTGCTGTTGAGCAGGACGACGACCTAATGGAAGCTTACATGGAAGGTGAAGAGCCTTCTATCGAAGACCTTAAGCGTTGTATCCGTAAAGGTACTCGTGACCTAGCGTTCTTCCCAACTTTCTGTGGTTCTGCATTCAAAAACAAAGGTATGCAGCTAATTCTTGACGCAGTTGTTGATTACCTACCAGCTCCGACTGAAGTTGATCCACAACCGCTAACAGATCCAGAAACTGGTGAGCCAACTGGTGAAGTTGCACTAGTTGACGAAAAAGAGCCTCTACGTGCTCTAGCGTTCAAAATTATGGACGACCGTTTCGGTGCCCTAACATTCATCCGTATCTACTCAGGTGTGATGAACAAAGGTGACACAATCCTTAACAGCGCAACTGGTAAGACTGAGCGTATCGGCCGTATGGTTGAAATGCAGGCTGACGAGCGTAACGAACTAACTACTGCACAAGCTGGTGACATCATCGCTGTTGTAGGTATGAAGAACGTTCAGACTGGTCACACTCTATGTGATGTTAAGCACGAGTGTACTCTTGAGCCAATGATCTTCCCTGAGCCAGTAATCTCAATCGCAGTTGCTCCTAAGGACAAAGGCGGTTCTGAGAAGATGGGTATCGCTATCGGTAAGATGGTTGCAGAAGATCCATCATTCCAGGTTGAGACTGACGAAGATTCAGGTGAAACTATCCTGAAAGGTATGGGTGAACTTCACCTAGACATCAAAGTTGACATCCTTAAGCGTACTTACGGTGTTGACCTAATCGTTGGTCAGCCACAGGTTGCTTACCGTGAAACTATCACTCAGCCTGTTGAAGATAGCTACACGCACAAGAAGCAGTCTGGTGGTTCTGGTCAGTTCGGTAAGATCGACTACCGCATCAAGCCAGGTGAGCCAAACTCAGGCTTCACGTTCTCTTCAACTGTTGTTGGTGGTAACGTACCTAAAGAATTCTGGCCTGCAATCGAGAAAGGTTTTGCTGGCATGATGGACACTGGTGTTCTAGCTGGTTTCCCTGTTCTTGACGTTGAAATCGAACTATTCGACGGTGGCTTCCACGCAGTCGATTCATCTGCAGTAGCATTCGAAATCGCAGCGAAAGGTGCATTCCGTCAGTCTATGCCTAAAGCAGGTGCACAGCTTCTTGAGCCTGTGATGCACGTAGACGTGTTCACTCCAGAAGATCACGTTGGTGATGTTATCGGTGACCTTAACCGTCGTCGTGGTATGATCAAAGATCAGATGGCTGGTACTACTGGTGTTCGTATTAAAGCAGACGTTCCTCTATCAGAAATGTTCGGCTACATCGGTACTCTACGTACAATGACTTCTGGTCGTGGTCAGTTCTCTATGGAGTTCTCACACTACGCACCATGTCCTGCAAACGTTGCTGAAGCAGTAATCGCAGAGCAGAAAGAAAAAGACGCTAAGAAGTAATTTTTAGATTACTTTAAGCTATCGATAACCCCAGTTGCCTCGGTAACTGGGGTTATTTTTAATCTGTAGTAAAAAAAAATGCATACAGGAATGAGCGCAAGAACAACGTCAATGATGTCTTTTGTGCGACTTGTTAATTACTCTCGCTGCACTCGGTGAGATAGCGCATAATGCCGTACTGCTGCAGCCATCTGAGCTGCTCCGGGCGTTTTACCAGAAACCTGCCGCTGTAGTTCAGTGCGTTAGCAAACACCCCTTCGATATTATTGATTCTCCTCGGCAACACCAGCATCCAGCGCTCAGTAAGTAAGATATTGTAAGGGTGACACTTCCCTGCATTATCAATCAGCGACAACGTCTCTAATGCATCAATATAATGCTGATACAACTCGTCTGCACTCAGTCTTGTGAGTCGATTAAGACAATGTCTAAAAGGCAGAGAGCCTGAGATTATGA
>NZ_JAKRFQ010000026.1 GCF_022347985.1 Photobacterium sp. OFAV2-7 | reverse complement strand
GAATATCAGGACACGCTTACTATTCCTATTGCGGTATTGGCCAAATCCGTTCAGGCACTGTTTGACGGTATGCTGACAGCTATCGTGACATTCGTGATCTCCCTGACCGCAGGGGCTGCCATTTTGACCAAACTCTTCAAGCCGCGTGCGATCACCGAAAACAGCTTTTTGAGCGGCCTGCTCAATCCGACACTGCCATGGTTTGTTGTCCAGCAAATGGGTGCCGTATTCGTTGTGATGACCTTCTTTGGCATTGGTCCTGAAATGATCCATGATGGTGCGACAGGCGGCCTGGTACTCAATGACTTGCTACCTGTTCTCTTTTCGGTATTCCTGTTCGCTGGCCTGCTATTGCCGCTTCTGCTGAACTTCGGCCTGCTTGAGTTCGTCGGTGCGCTGTTTACCCGTATCATGCGTCCGCTCTTCAATCTGCCGGGACGCTCTGCCGTTAACTGTATTGCCTCTTGGCTGGGTGACGGTAGCGTCGGCGTACTGATGACCAGCAAGCAATACGAGAGCAAAATCTACACCGAACGTGAAGCTGCCGTGATCGGTACCACATTCACTGCCGTATCTATCACGTTCAGCCTGGTGGTTATCGCTCAGGTTAACCTGGAGCATATGTTTGCCCCGTTCTACCTGACCGTTTGTCTGGCAGGCCTGGCTGCTGCGGTTATTGTGCCTCGCCTACCGCCGCTATCCTGGAAGAAAGACAAGTACATCGATGGTACCGATCTTACCGAAGACTACGAAGCCGTTCCGGCAGGTAAGACGGTTGTGAGCTTTGGCCTGGAGCAGGCTCTCAACAAAGCCGCTGAAGTTAAAAGTCTGCGTCATGTCATCACAGAAGGCGTGAAAAATGCTGTGGATATGATTTTCGGTGTGCTGCCAGTGGTAATGGCAATCGGTACTGTCGCACTGGTGATCGCTGAAAATACACCAGTATTCAGCATCCTCGGACTGCCGTTTATTCCGTTCCTGGAGCTACTGCAAATTCCTGAAGCAACAGCAGCTTCCGAGACCATTGTGGTTGGTTTTGCCGATATGTTCCTGCCATCGATTCTGGCTTCAGGCATTGAAAGCGATCTGACTCGCTTCGTCATTGCTGCAATGTCTGTTACTCAGCTGATTTATATGTCGGAAATCGGTGCCCTGCTGATCGGCAGTAAAATTCCGGTTAAACCATGGGAACTGTTCATGATCTTCATCCTACGTACTATCGTCACCCTACCGGTCATCGCACTGATGGGACACTTGTTCTTTTAACCGATAGTTATCCTTCATATAAAAAACCAGCTGTCCGCAGCTGGTTTTTTATTGCCTCTTTACCAGCTCCTGCAACTCCCTCAGCATCGCACCCCATACCAGTACATCAGTATCAAAACCTCGACCTCAGCAAACGATACGCTCCTTCTCAAGGGCAGCCGTTCACTTATCTTCATGACGTTATCAGTTGCTCTATTAAAGCGTCTTCCTGTGTCCACAAATAACCCCCTATAACTCTTCACCTTTATGCCTTTCCCGCTGATAAGCCTTTCTCACTGATATCAGTCTACTGTGTGCTCGTTCTTATAGAGCGAGGAGCTTGGCCTTGGCGAATATTAAGCGGGGACACAAAAGTAATGAATGGCGGTTGGCTTACCCTCGGCGTTATCGTCAGACATAAAAAAAGCGGCCTGTTGGCCGCTTTCTCACACACCTGTCGGTTACCCTTTGTAAATCTTCGGGTTAAAGACATCTCGTAGCCAGTCACCCAGCAAGTTGATAACCAGTACCAGAGTCACCAGTACCAGACCAGGGAAGGCAGTGATCCACCATGAACCCGAGAAGATATAGTTAAAGCCGATGCTGATCAACGAGCCGAGTGACGGCTGATCAACTGGCAGACCCAGTCCGAGGAAAGACAGGGCAGCTTCGGACATAATGGCATTCGCCACCTGTACGGTCGAAATAACCAGAATTGGAGACAGACAGTTCGGTAGAATATGACGGAACATGATACGAGGCGCCTTAAAGCCCATCACGCGTGCAGCCTCGACATACTCTTTCTTCTTCTCGGCCAGTACCGAGGCTCGCACTGTGCGTGCATACTGCGGCCATTCAGCCACCCCGATAATCACCACCAGCATGACCACCGCATACTGGGCGAATAGCTCGGCACCGAGTGCAGTACGGAAGATAGCCGAAACAATGATAGCCACCATCATGGTCGAGAACGACAGCTGTACATCCGCAAAACGCATCAGGAAGCTATCGACACGGCCACCAAAATAACCGGCGCTCAGGCCTATGACGACACCGAGAATCAGCTGCAGACCAACCGCCAGCAGGCCGATAGTCAACGATAAACGTGAGCCGTAAAGCATGGTCGAGAATATATCCCGGCCCTGATCATCCGTCCCCAACAAGAAGCGGCTATCGCCCTCTTCCATCCATGAAGGCGGCAACTCGGAGTCCATAATATCAATGGTAGACAGATCGTACGGGTTAGTCGGTGCTACCCAAGGTGCCAGCACCGCCGAGACCACAAATACCAAAAACACGGCAAAGCTGAACATTGCCACCTTGTCTTTGAGGAAATAATACAAAATATCCGATTTCTTGAATCGTTCCCAACGGCTCGGCGCTGCTACTGTCGTACTACTCATGACTTACTCTCCTTTGCCAGTCAGATTGACAGTCGGGTTAACCAAACCATACAGCAGGTCAACAATGGTGTTGGTGACTACGAAGATCAGGCCAACAAAAATAACGTATGCGGTGATCAGCGGGGTATCAACACGGTTAATCGCTTCGAGGAATAAGAAGCCGGTACCCGGCCACTGGAACACCGTTTCGGTCAAAATGGTATAGGCCACCATGGTACCTATCTGCACGCCGCCTACCGTCAGCACCGGTAGCATGGTATTTTTAAGCGCGTGCTGATAATAAATTTTATTCATCGCCAGGCCCTTGGCCTTGGCAAACTTGATGTATTCCGAACTCAGAACTTCCAGCATTTCCGAGCGGACCAGACGGATAAACAGCGGCAGCATGATTGATGCAAGAGCCACACAAGGCAACACGAGGTGGCGAAGTCCGTCTAGGGTAAAGAAGCCCGACTCCCAGCCAAGCAGGTTATAGGTGTCCCCTCGACCGAAAGAAGGTAGCCAGCCAAGTTCAATCGAAAATACATACATCAGCATGATCGCTGTCAGGAACACAGGGATCGAGATCCCGATACTACTGAAAGCCATCACCACTTTGGTAAACAGACTATTGGGGTGGATAGCGGAATAAACCCCGAGTGGTATCGACACCACTATAATGATTAACGTTGCCCCGAAAACCAGCTCCAGCGTTGCGACCAGTTTGTCGAGAATAACGTCTACTGCCGGGCGCTTAAAGAAGTAGGATGTTCCTAAGTCTCCCTGGATGGCATTGCCGAGAAAACGGCTGTATTTGGCTACAAACGGGTCGTTCAAACCCAACTCATCACGTAGTTGTTGACGTTCAGCTTCTGATACCGACTGGCCCACCAGCTCCCGCAATGGGTCACCCAGGTTATCCTGAATGGCAAACGCCACCAGACTGATCACAAACATCACTATCAGTGCCTGAAACAGGCGCTTGACCAGAAACGTAAACATTCCTTGCCCCTTTTATCATCCTGAAAATCAGTGCCGGAAAACCCTTTCCGGCACTCAGCTTACTTTATTGCTTGATTTCTTGGTGACATAACGTCTTATAACAAGTCGTTAGTCGACAACAAGATCACCGAAATATGGCATTACCATCGGGTTAACGATGTCGGCAGCATGAACGTTTGACTTAGCACCCCATGCTTCACTCTGCCAGTGTAGAGGGACAAACGCCGCCTCGTTGTACAGCGTTGCTTCCACTTTCTGCAGGATCGCAGCACGCTTGGCCGGATCAGTTTCTACGTTAGACGCTGTAACCAGCTTATCAACCTCTGCATTAGAATAGTGGCCACAGTTGTACTGACCTTTACCGGTTTCCTCATTACGCGTCATCGTCAGGAACTCTGAGAAGTTCGCTGAGTCCTCAGTGTCCGAGTGCCAACCAATCATCATCATGTCAGCCGCACACACATCAAACTCTGGCCAGTATTGCGCTTTTGGCAACGTCTTCAGATCTACCTTGATGCCAATTTTTGACAGCATCGCCGCAGCAGCCTGTGCCACCTTGGCGTCATTCACGTAACGGTTGTTCGGTGCCATCATGGTCAGCTTGAAGCCTTTCTCATAACCGGCTTCTTTCATCAACTGCTTGGCTTTTTTCAGATCGTAGCGTGGAACCAGCTCTTCACTGTAGCCCGCGTAACCAGAAGGTCCCTGCTGACCAGCCGCTGTCGCGAAGCCTTTCATGATTTTCTTCACGATGCCTTCGTTATTGATCGCATGCACAATCGCCTGACGGACACGTACATCTTTCAGTGCTTCGTTGCTGCTCTGGTTCATCTGGAAAGTGATAATACGAGTACCAGGCAAAGTCACCAAATCGATACCGTCTGCACTCTTAACGCGTTTATGATCATTCGGGGCAACCGGATGAATCATATCTACACCGCCAGAAAGCAGCGCAGCAACACGAGTGGCATCTTCTTTGATTGGTAGCAAGGTCAGCTTATCAACATTACCTTTGGATTCTTTGTCCCAATAATCGGCAAAACGCTCAAACTCAACCTTCACACCCTGCTCACGGGCTGTAACGATAAAAGGACCGGTACCGGATAGATTGGTGGAAGCAAAAGAGTTACCGTGCTTAACTAGTTCAGCTTTATCTCTGCCGTCTTTTGTTTTACCGGTATAGAACTTGCTGTCCATCGGGAAAATGTAAGTTGCAGTCTGCAGTACCAGCGGGTAAGGACCGGAAGATATCAAATCGATCGTGTAATCGTTAACTTTCTTAAGCTCAGTATACGGTTCGAAGATCGCTTTAAAGTCTGGTGAGCTCTTCAGACGATTGAATGTCCATACCACATCATCTGCAGTCATGACATTGCCAGAATGGAACTTCACACCTTCACGAAGCTTAAAACGGAAAGTGGTGTCATCGATACGCTCCCAGCTTTCAGCCAGACGCGGCTCAAAATCCATCTCTTGGGTAAAACGTACCAAGGGATCAAATACCATATGGGACAGTTGCAGTGTGCCACCGGAAAGCTGCTCATGCGGATCCAGTGATACAGGGTCAGCACTATAGCCAACTTTGATGTCAGCTGCTGCTGCACTAAAACTCAGGCCTGCGGCCATTAAAGCGACTGCCAGCTTGGTCTTGATGGTTTTCATTGCATAGCTCCTTTATGCGGGGGAGATAACTCCCTTGCCGTTGTGTTTGCTTGTTATTGGTTCTATATACCAGCCCCTGCCACCGCGTCTCAGGCGATGGCGGCAGAGGGTTAAGCTAACTTCAATCCTTCTTGGCTCATGCCCTTAAACTCTGGCATCAGCGAGATAAGTTGTTTGCTGTACTCATGCTGTGGTGCGGTAAACAGCTGCTCGGTCGGCGAGACTTCCAGCAGTGTGCCCATTTGCATCACACCGATGCGGTCACACATCTGGCGGATCACCGGCAAATCGTGGCTGATAAACAGCATGGTAAGGTTCAGTTCATCCTGCAGATCTTTTAACAGGTTCAGAATCTGTGCCTGTACCGATACATCCAGTGCCGATGTCGGTTCATCACAAATCAGCAGACGCGGGCGGGTTGCCAGAGCACGGGCGATAGAAATACGCTGGCGCTGGCCACCGGAGAATTCGTGCGGATATTTCACTCCCGAAGCTCGGCCCAATCCCACATGATCCAGCAAATCATTCACGATTTGACGGGTCTGCGCTTCGTTTTCCGTCAGGTTATGGAAGCGAATCGGCTCGGCAATGATGTCGAAAATCTTCATCCGCGGGTTCATCGAGGTATACGGGTTCTGGAATACCATCTGCATCTGGCGACGCAGCGGACGGCGCTCGGCCTCGCTCTTCAGAGCGGTAAGGTCAATACCTTCGAACACCACCTTGCCTGAGTTTGGCGGATACAGGCCGGCGATCACCCGGGCAATGGTCGACTTACCGGAACCGGACTCGCCAACCAAGCCAAATGTTTCACCTTCGAAGATTTCAAAGCTGACATTATTAGACGCCTGAACATATTCACGGCGACTTTCAAAGAAAGAGTTCTTGGTGATAAAACGCAAATTAACATTTTCAACCTGCAACAAGGCACCGTTATAGCTGCGCTGATCTTCACTCTGGCCCAGCCAGTGGTTCTTGACGTCCAGCTGGGTCATTTCCTGCGCTTCTTCAATGTAGCTGACCAGCGGGAAGCGCTTCAGCTTAACATCAGAGCGCGGTACCGCAGAGATGAGGCTCTGGGTATAGGGATGATTCGGACGGCCTAACACCTGCTCGGTCGCACCAATTTCAACCAGATCGCCACGGTACATTACCGCAACCCGATCCGTCACATTGGAAACAACCCCCATATCATGAGTAACCAGCATACAGCCGACGTTTTTCTTAACACAGAGCTCACGGATAAGGTTCAGAATTTGGTCCTGAATCGAAACATCCAGTGCCGTGGTAGGCTCATCGGCAATGATCAGATCAGGCTCACCCGCCAGTGCAATCGCAATCACCACTCGCTGACGCATGCCGCCGGAGAACTGATGGGGATACTGCTTGATCCGCAGTTCAGGCTGAGGAATACCTACTTGCTCCATTAAACCCAGAGCACGAGTATAGGCTTCTTCCTGACTCACCTGTAAATTGGTGATGATCGTTTCTGTCAGTTGCTGTTCGACCGTAAACAGAGGGTTCAGTGATGTCATCGGATCCTGGAAGATAAAACCAATTTTCGACCCACGCACTTTTCTCATCTGTTCAGGCGTTAAACCTGACACTTTTTCACCGTCGAGATACACATCGCCACTGGCGATTTGTCCCGGCGGGCTCAGCAGATCAATCACAGCATTACCGACTGTGGATTTACCTGCGCCTGATTCTCCCACCACACCGACGATTTCACCGCGCTCAATCGAGAACGACAGTGATTTCACTGCGGCATGAACACCATGACGAGATGGATATTCAATGCGGAGATTTTTAACTTCTAATAATGCCATTACCAGACCCCAACTGCTTGGCAGCGTTCTGCCCTGTCTGAAAAATTGAATCCTTTCATTTCCAGCACAAATTGCTGAATACATGTTAAGCAGTCAATTTGGCAAAAATTTCACAGAAAATCAACAAAACAAGCTGAAAAACTGCAGAAATGAATAATTTTCGAATAATTAATCATTATATCACGTTCAAAAAGCAAACAAAGCAAGTTTAATCAGTCATCCTCATAGCCAGTGAGCGCTTTGTTTATCAGCACATCACGCTGGAATTATCGTTATAAGCTATACCATCACTACAGGGTATGATGAATAATTTCTCACACGCAAAAACCCGCACCTTTAACAATATATAAACAAAAATCTGTAAAACTCTACCTTTTTAGTGGTAACGATGGATTAAGTAACAATTTGTAAAACAGATAACTGCAGATAGACAAACTTTGCAGCAGATCACGCTAAGAGAAATTGGAAGATTTGATCGTCAGCTAAGTGCGTTTTTTATAAAAACGTCAAGATAGCTTTACTAATAGACAGCAAGGGGCAGCCGACTCATTCACTCAGTTTATAATTATGAGCAATACGGCTTGTCAGATTCGACTGAAAGCGAACAAAGATCGGTGACCAGTCACTCGATGAATGACTGGTGAAAAGGAATTCGACGCGGCTGGGTGCGAATGGTGTTGGGTGAAGAGGATTCGGACGGGTCGGCCTTCCGTACCCGAGCGGCTGCGCCCCATTCTCAAACACGGATCTGCAAATACAAAAAACCCCAGTCTGACGACTGGGGTTTCGAATGGTGGTCGGTGAAGAGGGATTCGAACCCCCGACCCTCTGGTCCCAAACCAGATGCGCTACCAAACTGCGCTATTCACCGAGCAATTTTAGGCTCATGCCAAGGAAATGATAACATTACCTGAAAAATGGGGTGGCTAACGAGACTTGAACTCGCGACAACCGGAATCACAATCCGGGACTCTACCAACTGAGCTATAGCCACCATTGTAAGTGGTCGGTGAAGAGGGATTCGAACCCCCGACCCTCTGGTCCCAAACCAGATGCGCTACCAAACTGCGCTATTCACCGACAAAATTCTTTTACTTGGTTTTGTGCCAAGAGGTTCACCCTCTAGTCCGCTATTCCAAGAGCCGTGATGCGCTATCAAACTAGGCAATTCAACGACTTAATTCTTCAAGGGGTTTACCCTTAGATACTGATATTATAATCAATACCTGTGTAATATGGGGTGGCTAACGAGACTTGAACTCGCGACAACCGGAATCACAATCCGGGACTCTACCAACTGAGCTATAGCCACCAAAATGTTGCTGCCAATATTTCTTAAAACCGGAATGGCGCGCCCGAAAGGATTCGAACCTTCGACCTTTGGCTCCGGAGGCCAACGCTCTATCCAGCTGAGCTACGGGCGCCTTGCCCTATCGGCGGAGGTGAATATTACGGATCACGCTGCCCCTCGTCTAGTCTTTTTTTTAATTTTTTTCTCGTTCGCTGTAAATATAAGCAAATATCTGTTGATTAGTATCATACAAATACAGCCCCCCGGTTTATCACAGTAAATTTAGGGGATATAATCACGTAGTTTTTACATTTTAAACAATCTGTAAATAATCACTGCCTTGTCTCAACAGTACGATTAACAACAACTCATGCAATACGACTGTGGCAATCGCATATAAGAATCTGGAAGTGTAAGGTGAGCTCAATGGAATTATCTCTTCGACAACTAATGGTAGCCGCAGTAGCAGCAATTACTTTTGCCGGCTCTGCCGTGGCAGCCGATATGTCAGACGAAGCTATTGCGGAACGAATTCAGCCTGTTGGCTCGGTATACCTTGAAGGAGATGCGCCCGCAGGCCCTGCCGTAGCCGCTGGCCCGCGCAGTGGTGATACCGTTTATGGCACGTTTTGTGTTGCCTGTCATGGTGCCGGTGTAATGGGTGCGCCGAAGAAAGGTGATGCTGCCGATTGGGAAGCCCGTCTTGCCAAGGGTAACGATGTACTGGCTGATAACGCCATCAACGGCTTCAATGCAATGCCAGCCAAAGGCTCATGTATGGATTGTAGCGATGACGAAATCATTGCCGCCATCGACCACATGATTGAAGGCCTATAAGACGGTCTTAAAATAAAAAGGGTTGATGCATTGGCATCAACCCTTTTTTTTATCTTTACTTCTTAAACATGGCCCGGATGTTGGCAATATGCGCCTGCCCTTTTTGCATTCGCTCCTGCTGGGTAACCGGCTTTCTTTCCGTCTCCCAATCCAAATCATCCTGAGGGAGTTCATACAAGAACCGGCTCGGCTCGGGCTTCAGTAGCTCGCCGAACTGTCTGCGTTCCTTACATAAGGTGAAGGTCAGCTCTTTTTGGGCACGGGTTATACCAACATAAGCCAAGCGGCGCTCTTCCTCGACATTGTCTTCGTCAATGCTGCTCTGGTGAGGCAAAATTCCTTCTTCGGTACCAATCAGGTAAACATACGGAAACTCAAGCCCCTTTGAGGCATGCAAGGTCATCAGCTGTACCTGATCAGCATCATCGTCATCTTCGCCACGCTCCATCATGTCGCGCAGTGTCAACCTCTGTACCACCTCTTTCAGGGTTTTCACTTCCTGATCGTAGTTATCGCCTTCTAGGTCGGCGGTGATCCAGCTATAGAGATCCGACACGTTTTTCATTCGCATCTCGGCCGCCTTTGGACTCGCCGACGTTTCATACAGCCAGTCTTCATAATTGATATCACGCACCAGCTGACGAACTGCCGCAACCGTATCACCGCGTTCGGCATTATCGGACAGCTCAACCACCCAGCGGGTAAAGCGCTGCAACGACTCTAGCCCTCGACCGCTCAGGTGCTGCTCCAACCCCAACTCAAAACTCGCAGCGAACAGACTTTTCCCTCGCATATTGGCGTAGGTACCGAGTTTCTCCAGTGTCACCGGCCCAATTTCCCGTCGCGGAGTATTCACAATCCGCAAAAAGGCATTGTCATCATCGAGGTTGGTCAACAGACGCAGATACGCCATGATGTCTTTGATCTCGGCGCGCGAGAAAAAAGAAGTGCCTCCCGATATCTTGTAGGGGATCCGGTTTTGCATAAGGGCTTTTTCAAACAGCCTTGACTGGTGGTTACCCCGGTACAGAATCGCATAGTCCTTATAACCGGTATTGTTCAAAAAGCGATGGGCAATCAATTCACCCACTACCCTTTCCGCCTCGTGATCTTCGTTCTTGGCGGTGATCACCTTGAGCAGCTCGCCGTCGGGGATCTCCGAAAACAGCGTCTTCTCGAATAGGTGAGGGTTATTGGCTATCAAAATATTGGCGGTACGCAGAATTCGGCTGGTCGAACGGTAGTTCTGCTCCAGCTTAATCACCCGTAATGACGGGAAATCTTTATTCAGCAAGCCGAGGTTTTCCGGCTGGGCACCACGCCAGGAATAGATCGACTGGTCATCATCGCCCACCACGGTAAATCGTGAACGCTCGCCCACCAGCAACTTCACAAACAGGTACTGACTGGTATTGGTATCTTGATACTCATCCACCAGCAGGTAGCGAATTCGGTTCTGCCAGCGCTGGCGTACTTCCTGGTTATCCCGCAATAACAGTACCGGCATCAAAATCAGATCATCGAAATCTAACGCGTTGTAGGCCTTCATCTGCTTCTGGTACATGTCATAGCAGTGGGCAAAGAGCTGATCTTTTTCTGTCTTGGCATAGGCCATCGCCTCGCCAGGTGACAGCATGTCATTTTTCCAGTTGGAAATTGTCGACAGCAACTGCTTAAGCAAGTCCTTGTCGCCGTCAATTTCGGCCTCGGTCAGCTCCTTGAGCAAGGCCATCTGGTCCTGATCATCAAACAGGGAAAAACTTGCCTTCAAACCCAGAGCTTTGTATTCACGGCGAATAATATTGAGCCCCAGGGTATGGAAGGTAGACACCATCAGCCCTTTGGCCTCCTGGCGACCCAGGGTCTGCCCGACCCGCTCTTTCATTTCGCGCGCCGCCTTGTTGGTAAAGGTCAACGCCGCAATATTTCGTGCCTTATAGTCACAATGCTGAACCAGATACGCGATCTTGTTGGTAATCACCCGGGTTTTACCCGATCCGGCACCAGCCAGCACTAAACACGGCCCGGCGACGTAATTTACTGCTTCGGTTTGCCTTGGGTTCAGTTTCATCAGCGTATCCTATGTCGTTTTTGATCATCTAGAGGTCAGCAGGCGCATTGTAGCGAGTTCCTGCCACATGTCTATTCGACCCCGAATATTCATGGCGGATACCGTCTTCTTATTAAGAAAACACTTGCACAATGAACAATGCTCAATAAAATAATGAATGAACATTCATTCATTACCTTTTTTTACATTTGTGACTTTTATGAGTGATAAGAAAACACGCATATTGCAGGCAACAGAAAAGTTGCTGGCAGTATATGGCTTTCACGGTATATCCATGCAGATGGTGGCCAAGGAAGCAGGTGTCGCGGCGGGGACAATTTATCGCTACTTCGAGGATAAAGACGACTTACTCCACCAGCTTCATGACCATATTTTAACTCACGTGGCGAACAAAATTACTCAGAACGTGTCAGATGAAATGCCTCTGAAAAATCGCTTCCGTACCATGTGGTTGAATATTTGGAACATGGCAAACCAGGGAGATGCCCCGCTGATCAACCGTGGTCAGTTTGAAAATCTGCCAAGGCGTCAGGGACAGGAACAGCACCAGTTGGAACAAAAGCTCTTTGCCAAGGTCAACCAACTGTTTGATGAAGGAAAAGCCGGTGGCCAGTTCAAACAACTCGATAATGAAATTTTAAGTGTTTTAAGCCTTGAGCCAAGTGCTTGCCTGGCTCGCAAACATGTAAACGGTGTTTTCAACGTTAGCGACGATGCACGAGATGCTGCACTCGAAGCGTGTTGGGATGCCATAACACAGCATTAACATTAGCAATTCCGGAGCACACCATAAAATGAAAAAATGGATAGTGATGCTACTTCTCGCACTTCTGCTGTTCGGTAGTGTGATTGGTTTCAATCTGTACAAGCAGAAGATGATAGCACAGTACATGGCTAACATGCCTGAGCCTGAATTTCCTGTAACGATTGTAGAAACTCAATCAACCAACTGGGTACCGGCAATTGAAGCCATTGGTTTCATCGAGCCAAACCAGGGGGTCACAATCACAACTGAAACCTCGGGCGTGATTAACAAAATTGATTTCGAATCAGGTTCGACAGTCAAAACAGACCAGCCTCTGGTCAGCCTTGACTCGGATGTTGAAATTGCCAACCTGAAGAGCTCTGAGGCTCGCCTGCCGGCAGCAAAAGCCAAGTATGCTCGTTACCAGGGGCTATATCAGAAAGGGTCTATTTCTAAAGAAGCCTATGATGATGCCGAAGCGTCTTACTTCTCGCTGTCAGCTGACATTGAAAGCCTGAAGGCGACCATTGACCGCCGTACAATCAAAGCTCCATTTGATGGTGTCGTCGGCCTGCGTAATGTTTTCCTTGGCCAGTACATCCAACCAGGTGATGACATTGTCCGCCTGGAAGATACCACGCTGATGAAATTGCGCTTTACTGTGCCGCAAACAGATATCTCGGATATCCACCTAGGCCAGGACATCGAGATTTTTGTCGACGCCTATCCTGAAACACCGTTCAGCGGCAAGATTAGTGCAATCGAGCCAGCCGTTAACTATCAAAGCGGTCTGGTACAGGTTCAGGCTGATATTCCAAACAATGAAGGCCAGCTACGCAGCGGTATGTTTGCCCGTGCCCACATTATTTTGCCAACACTGGAAGACCAAATCACGCTGCCACAGACAGCCATCACCTTTACGCTATACGGTGACAACGTCTACTTAGTTGGCAAAGATGACAAGGGCGATCTACGAGTCCGTCAGTCAGTGGTTAAAGTCGGTGAGCGCAAAGGCGAGGTCGTACATATCCTTGATGGCGTCAAAGCCGGTGACACTGTTGTCACATCCGGTCAGGTTCGCCTGAGTAATGACGCGAAGGTGCGTATTGTCGAAAGCAATGCACTCGAAGCGCCAGCAGAAACACCAATGCTGTAATCCGGAGGATTAATGCGTTTTACTGATGTTTTTATTAAACGTCCTGTTCTGGCGGTGTCGATCAGCTTTCTGATCGCCCTGCTCGGCCTGCAAGCCATCTTCAAGATGCAGGTGCGAGAATACCCGGACATGACCAACACCGTGGTAACGGTGTCAACCAGCTATTATGGGGCCAGTGCCGATCTGATCCAGGGCTTTATCACCCAGCCTTTGGAACAGGCCATTGCCCAGGCTGACAATATCGACTTCATGACCTCGTCATCGGTGCTGGGCTCGTCCACCATTACGGTGACCATGAAGCTCAACACCGATCCGAATGCGGCATTGGCGGATATTCTGGCTAAAACCAACTCGGTGCGCTCCCAGCTACCGAAAGAAGCCGAAGACCCGACAGTAACCATGTCGACAGGTTCGACGACGGCGGTAATGTATATCGGCTTTACCAGTGACGAGCTGGCGTCCAGCCAGATCACCGACTACCTGGAGCGCGTGATCAACCCGCAGTTCTTCACGGTAAACGGTGTTTCTAAAGTCGATCTCTACGGCGGGATGAAATATGCCCTGCGTGTCTGGTTGGATCCGGCCAAAATGGCGGCATACAACTTGACGGCAACCGATGTGATGAACGTGTTGAATGCCAACAACTACCAGTCGGCAACCGGTCAGGCTGTCGGTGAGTTTGTCCTGTACAACGGTACGGCAGACACCCAGGTATCCAATACCGACGATCTGGAGAAATTGGTTGTTTCAACCAAGGAAGGCCAGGTGATCCGTCTGGGTGACATCGCCAAAGTCACGCTAGAAAAGAGCCATGATGTCTACCGTGCATCGGCAAACGGTGAAGAAGCCGTCGTTGCCGCTATCAACGCCGCACCGAGTGCCAACCCAATCAACATCGCCGCCGATATTCTTGAGCTGTTGCCTGAGCTAAAACGCAACATGCCTGAAAATATCTCAATGAACGTGATGTACGACTCCACCATCGCTATCAATGAGTCAATCAACGAAGTTATCAAGACTATCGCAGAAGCGGCTCTGATCGTATTAGTGGTAATCACCCTGTTCCTGGGGTCGTTCCGTGCCGTTATTATTCCGATCGTCACCATTCCATTGTCTTTGATTGGTGTCGCCATGGTTATGCAGAGCTTCGGTTTCTCCTGGAACCTGATGACCCTGCTGGCAATGGTACTGGCCATCGGCCTGGTTGTTGATGATGCCATCGTTGTACTGGAAAACGTCGACCGTCACCTCAAGCTGGGCGAATCACCGTTTAGGGCTGCAATTATCGGTACCCGTGAAATTGCCGTTCCGGTTATAGCCATGACCCTGACGCTGGGTGCGGTATATGCACCTATCGCGATGATGGGCGGGATCACTGGCTCACTGTTCAAAGAGTTTGCCCTGACCCTGGCTGGCGCGGTATTCGTTTCCGGTATTGTGGCATTGACGCTATCGCCGATGATGTGTTCAAAAATGCTCAAGGCTAATGAGAAGCCGAGCAAGTTTGAAACGTCTGTGCATAACTTCCTGGATCGCATGACCAACCGCTACGAGAAAATGCTTGGCGGCGTGATGAACATGCGTCCTGTGGTTATTGTCTTTGCGGTTATTGTATTTGGCTCCCTGCCGATGTTGTTTAAGTTCATCCCAAGTGAACTGGCGCCATCGGAAGATAAGGGCGTATTGATGATGATGGGTACATCACCGTCCAATGCCAACCTGGATTACATCGACAACACCATGGCCAAGGTCAACAAGCTCCTGTCTGAGCAGCCTGAAGTGGCCTATGCCCAGGTATTCTCCGGGGTACCAAGCTCCAACCAGGCCTTCGGTATTGCATCCATGGTACCTTGGAGTGAGCGTGAGGCAAGCCAGGCAGAAGTTGTAGATCGTGTCACTAACTTGGTTAAGGACATTCCTGAAATGGCTGTCACGGCATTCCAGATGCCGGAACTGCCGGGTGCGGGCTCTGGTCTGCCGATTCAGTTCGTCATCACGACGCCAAACCAGTTCGAAAGCCTATTCCAGGTTGCTACTGATATCCTGGCCGATGTGAATGCCAACCCGATGTTCGTCTATTCCGATCTCGATCTGAACTACGACTCGGCAACGATGAAAATCCATATCGACAAAGATAAAGCCGGCGCTTACGGTGTGACGATGCAGGATATCGGTATTACCCTGAGTACCATGATGGCCGATGGTTATGTCAACCGTATCGACCTCAATGGCCGCTCTTACGAGGTGATCCCTCAGGTTGAACGTAAGTACCGCCTGAACCCTGAATCGATTAATGGTTACTACGTACGTGCTGCTGACGGTAACGCCATTCCGCTGGGTAGCCTGATCACCATTGATGTCGTTGCAGAACCTCGTTCGCTGCCACACTTCAACCAGCTGAACTCTGCAACCATTGGAGCGGTCCCAGCACCGGGGACAGCGATGGGTACGGCGATTAACTGGTTCCAGACAGATGCTGCAAGCCAGCTTCCGTCAGGCTACCAGTATGACTTCATGGGTGAGGCTCGTCAGTTCGTTACCGAAGGTAATGCCCTGTACATGACCTTTGCCCTGGCACTGGCAATCATCTTCCTGGTTCTGGCGATTCAGTTCGAGTCATTGCGCGATCCGCTGGTTATTCTGGTCTCGGTACCGCTGGCTATCTGTGGTGCATTGATCGCCCTGTCTTGGGGAGCGGCTTCAATGAATATCTACTCGCAGGTTGGTCTGATCACCCTGATTGGTTTGATCACCAAACACGGTATTCTTATCTGTGAGGTTGCCAAAGAAGAACAGCTTCATCACCAGAAAGATCGCATGGCAGCAGTGATGGAAGCGGCGAAGGTTCGTCTGCGTCCTATCCTGATGACAACAGCGGCGATGATCGCGGGTCTGATCCCATTGCTCTATGCGACGGGTGCCGGTGCCGCGCAGCGCTTTAGTATTGGTATCGTTATCGTATCTGGCCTGGCTATTGGTACGCTCTTTACCTTGTTCGTACTGCCGGTGATCTACACTTACTTGGCAAGTATCCACAAGCCGCTGCCAATCTTTGTCGAGGACAAGGATCTGGAAAAGCTGAAACGGGCTGACGAAGCACGCAATGCTTTGAAAGCTCGTGACTGCTAAGCTAATCAGGTAAATAACAAGGCCGCTTTATGCGGCCTTTTTTAATTTATGATTGAACGACGACAACCCGACCATATTTGAATAAAATAACCGCAACAGATTAAAAGCCGTTACGGAGTTAACTCAGCTATGTTTGATCCAAAAAAGCTTGAGCAGGTTGCCAAGCAGATCCACGAGTCAATGCCTCAGCCAGTCAAAGAGCTAGGCAACGATGTAGAACAGAAAGTTCGTCAGGTGATTCAGGCTCAGCTTGGTAAACTAGACGTTGTTAGCCGCGAGGAGTTTGATGTTCAGACTCAGGTTCTTTTGCGCACCCGCCAGAAGCTTACTGAGCTGGAACAGAAGATGGGCGAGCTGGAAACAAAGCTGGCTGACAACAAGCAAGATAGCGACGCGTAATCTACCGTCACTATTAAACAAGTAACAAAAAGCCCGGCAAATGTGCCGGGCTTTTTATTTATCTAGCTGGAATTAACCACCGACTGCAATGCGTTTCATGTCTGTCATGTAGCCGCGTAATTCCTGTCCAACCCACTCAACCGGGTGACTACGTACTGCTTCATTCACATCAATCAGTTTCTGGTTATCAACCTGATTGCTGGTTTCGCCCAGACCTTTACCAATCACATCAGTACCTACCGAAGGCATGAACTTCTCGCGTAGTAATGGAGTGGCAACATTGGCGAACAGGTAGTTACCGTATTCTGCTGTATCAGAGATAACAACATTCATCTCATACAGGCGTTTACGTGCGATAGTGTTCGCAATCAACGGCAGCTCATGCAGAGATTCATAATAGGCCGACTCTTCGATAATGCCTGAGGCTGTCATCGCCTCAAAGGCAAGCTCAACACCGGCACGAACCATAGCAACCATCAGGATACCATTATCAAAGTACTCCTGCTCTGCAATCTGCAGATCCGAGTCAGGGTAGTTTTCAAAAGCGGTTTCAGCCGTCTCGGCACGCCAGCCCAGCAGGTTGGCATCATCATTGGCCCAATCCGCCATCATAGTGCTAGAGAAATGGCCGGTAATGATGTCATCCATGTGCTTGTTGTAAAGCGGACGCATTAGCTCTTTAAGCTCTTCAGACAGCTCGTACGCTTTCACTTTCGCCGGGTTAGACAGGCGATCCATCATATGAGTGATGCCACCGAACTTCAGGGCTTCGGTAATCGTCTCCCAGCCAAACTGCAGTAGTTTACCGGCATAGGCAGGCTCGATACCTTCAGCAACCATTTTCTCGTAGCAGACGATTGAACCAGCCTGCAGCATGCCACAAAGAATGGTTTGCTCACCCATTAGGTCCGACTTCACTTCGGCAACAAACGAAGACTCAAGTACACCGGCACGGTGACCACCTGTTGCCGCAGCCCATGCTTTGGCAATATCTAGGCCTTCACCTTTCGGATCGTTTTCAGGGTGAACAGCAATCAGAGTCGGAACACCAAAGCCACGCTTGTACTCTTCACGAACTTCGGTACCCGGACATTTAGGCGCAACCATCACAACAGTCAGATCATCACGAACCTGCATGCCTTCTTCAACAATGTTGAAGCCATGCGAATAACCCAACGCCGCACCTTGCTTCATCAACGGCATTACGGTTTCAACAACATTTGAGTGCTGTTTGTCTGGCGTTAGGTTAACCACAAGATCAGCTTGCGGGATCAGTTTTTCGTAGCTATCAACTTCAAAACCGTTTTCTTTGGCGTTCTTAAACGACTGGCGCTGCTCATCAATTGCCGCCTGGCGTAATGCATAGGCAACATCCAGACCTGAATCACGCATATTCAGACCTTGGTTCAAGCCCTGCGCGCCACAACCAACGATAACCACTTTCTTGCCTTTCAGGAAATCGGCTTCTGTTGCAAACTCTGCACGATCCATAAAACGACAACGGCCAAGCTGATCTAGCTGCTGGCGTAGGTTTAGGGTATTGAAATAATTAGCCATAACTACAAACTCCGTGAATTCTGTTCCTTGGGTCGACATCTTCCTGTCGAATAACCTGATAGTAGAACAGGTACTTTGTTGCGCAAAGTGATATATTCACAACAACTCATTGTAAAAAGTGCAACATAGACGATGAACATCAAGAACCTGCAATTTTTCCTGCACCTGTGTGATTCTAAAAGCTTTAGTCAGACCGCGCAGGCTATGCATATAAGCCCGTCAGCGCTAAGCCGCATTATCCAGCGACTGGAAGATGATACCGGGCAAACATTATTTATCCGTGACAACCGTAGTGTAGAATTAACCTCTGCCGGAAAAAAACTATTGCCAGTCGCAGCCCAAATTGTGTCTAGCTGGCTAGAACTCAAAACACAGCTCAGCGACCAACAGCAGCAGCTACAGGGAAAACTCAAACTATTTTGCTCTGTAACAGCAAGCTATAGCCACCTCCCAGCTATTCTCAACGAGTTCCGTCAACTCTACCCGCAAATCGAGATTCAGCT
>NZ_JAKRFQ010000265.1 GCF_022347985.1 Photobacterium sp. OFAV2-7 | reverse complement strand
GACGACTTTATTTCTGCTGCAGAGCAATCTGTTGCCCGCTGTATTGATGTCGCACAGAACCTGATGTCACAAGAGTCTCTGGACGCCGTTGTGATCGCCGCCGTTGATCTCAGCGGTAGTGCCGAGCAGGTGATTCTCAAAAATAGCATTACCCCCGTCGCATTGACGGCACAAGACAGAGGATGGCATGTCGGCGAAGGGGCCGGGGCAGTTGTTCTTGTTGATGAACAAAACGCAGCCGTTGGCCATAGCTACGGCTCAATCGATGCCCTTGGGTTTAGCTCTGTCAGCCAGAGCCAGGCGGTTACCGACCGTCTTTTGACTGAAACCGGTATTGCTGCAAGCAACATCAGCTTGCTGGAGATCAACCAAGCGCCGGAAAACAGCGATAGTATCCACCTGCCGCTTTCCCATGCATCGCAAACACAGGCCAGTCTCCGTCTGGGCCACTGCTCTGCCGCATCTGGCATGGCGAGTATGCTCCACGGATTGCTGAGTCTAAATAAAGTCGTCTCACACACCGACAGCAAAGCTGCCATCGTGGCGAATGTCAGTGAGGGGCAATGTTCACAACTTATTGTCACCCAGACAAACACAGAAACACACTCCCTGACGGCAAGGCTTGCAAGCGAACTCGCTGTTGACTCAACACGCCAGCTAATTAAACAAGTTACCCTGGGCGGGCGAGATATCTACCAGCATATCGTGACAACGGATCTTCCTGAACTTCAGCAAATCCAGCAGAAGGCTGCCAACGCAAGACCGCGTATACTGCCCCCGGTGAAGACAATGGCTAAAGCTATGCCCTTAACTATGCCCGTGGCCCAGCCTTTAACCAGGCCCGTAACACCGACGCCATCCTTATCCCCGACTCAGGCAACATCAGGCCAGAGTCCGAGCACAGGTATTCCAAGCAATATGACCAACGTCCTATCCGCTAACGATCACAATGACTCAGTTTCAACGCAGAACGCTTCATTTGTCGAAAATCAACTGCTGGCACAGCAGGTCCATCAGGCTTTCCTGCAAAACCGCGAGCAAGGGTTGAAGATGGCTGATGCCCTATTGAAGGCACAGCTTAACGAAGTCACCGCGCAGATGAATGCGGGCAAAAGCCAGGTAGTTAGCTATCCGTCTGATGCAGCTTCAGAGCAGGCACCACCGGCACAAAGCGTAATGGCTGCACCAGCAGAAACAGCGGCTATCGCAAAACCAATCCGTAAGCCCTGCATTTGGGACTATGAAGACTTGGTGGAGTATGCCGAAGGTGACATCGCCAATGTCTTTGGCCCTGACTATGCAATTATCGACAGCTATTCGCGTCGGGTAAGGCTGCCGACGACCGATTACCTGCTGGTATCGCGAGTCACTAAGCTAGATGCGCAAATGCTGGAGTACAAACCAAGTACTATGACCACAGAGTACGACATTCCGGTGGATGCACCTTACCTGGTCGACGGTCAGATCCCTTGGGCTGTCGCGGTAGAATCTGGCCAGTGTGACTTAATGCTCATTAGCTATCTCGGTATCGATTTCGAAAACAAAGGCGAGCGAGTCTATCGTCTGCTTGATTGCACCCTCACCTTCCTCGGTGACTTGCCGCGTGGTGGCGATACCCTGCGATACGATATCTCAATCAACAACTTTGCCCGTAACGGCGATACCCTGCTGTTCTTCTTCTCCTACGAATGTTTCGTCGGCGACAAGATGATCCTGAAAATGGATAACGGCTGCGCAGGCTTCTTTACCGATGAAGAGCTGGCGGACGGCAAAGGGGTTATCCGTACCGAAGATGAACTGAAGGCACGTAATCTGGCCGTTAAGCAACGCTTTAACCCGTTGTTGCACTGCCAGAAGACCCAGTTCGATTATCACGCCCTGCATCATCTGCTGAGTGCCAATATTGCCGGTTGCTTTGGTGACAGCCATATTTCTGATCGAGTTCAGCCATCGCTGTGCTTCAGCTCAGAGAAGTTCATGATGATTGAGCGAGTCAGCCACGTTGACCCGCATGGCGGCGCTTGGGGACTCGGTCTGGTTGAAGGACACAAACAGCTTGAGCCTGAACACTGGTATTTCCCTTGCCATTTCAAAGATGACTCTGTGATGGCCGGCTCATTGATGGCTGAGGG
Source organism: Photobacterium sp. OFAV2-7 (assembly GCF_022347985.1). GTDB lineage: Bacteria > Pseudomonadota > Gammaproteobacteria > Enterobacterales > Vibrionaceae > Photobacterium. Next base: position 3,725 of record NZ_JAKRFQ010000265.1, on the reverse strand, counting down.
CTGTGGTCAATTGCTGCAGTTCTTTATGATGTATTTAGGGATGCACACCCAGGTCCAGAGTGGTCGCTTCCAGCCGCTTGAAAGCGCACCGCAAAAAGTTCGCTGCCGTGGTCAGGTTATACCGCAATCTGCCGTGCTGACTTACCGGATGGAGGTGACGGAAATTGGCCTGAGCCCGCGCCCGTATGCAAAAGCAAACATTGATATTCTGCTTGACGGCAAAGTCGTGGTCGACTTCCAGAACTTGGGCGTGATGATCAAAGAAGAAGCTGAATGTACTCGCTACATCGGTTCATCAGACTATATTGCTGAAGATCAAATTGCTGAAAGCGTTGTTGCTGAAGTAAAAGCAGTACAAACGACATTACAAACTACAACAGAGACAGCAAACCAACCTGCCTCAGCCAACGCACCACTGATGGCACAAATTCCCGATCTGAATACGGCCCCAAACAAAGGTGTTATCCCGCTTCAACATGTTGAAGCACCAAGAACCCCGGATTACCCAAACCGCGCTCCTGACACGGTACCGTTCACACCGTACCACATGTTCGAGTTTGCTACCGGTGATATCGAAAAATGTTTCGGTCCCGACTTCGCTATCTATCGCGGCATGATCCCACCGCGCACCCCGTGTGGCGATCTCCAGTTGACGACCCGTGTGATCGAAGTTAACGGTACCCGTGGTGACTTTAAAACACCGTCATCATGTATCGCTGAATATGAAGTGCCGGAAAATGCCTGGTACTTCAGCGAAAACAGCCACAGCGCCCTCATACCTTATTCGGTATTGATGGAAATTTCGCTCCAGCCAAATGGCTTTATTTCAGGCTACATGGGCACCACCCTAGGCTTCCCTGGTCAGGAGCTGTTTTTCCGTAACCTTGATGGCAGCGGCAAGATGCTGCGCAATGTTGACCTGCGCGGCAAAACGATTGTTAATGATTCCCGTCTGCTTTCAACCGTTATGATGGGTACCAACATAGTGCAGAGCTTCAGCTTCGAGCTAAGTACTGACGGCGTACCTTTCTATGAAGGCACCGCGGTATTTGGTTACTTCAAAGGTGAAGCACTGAAAGATCAGCTGGGGCTGGATAACGGCAGAGTGACACAGCCATGGCACATCGAACATAATCGTACGCCTGATGTCACTATCGATCTGCTTGATAAGCAAAGCCGCTACTTCAATGCCCCGCTGTCAGCAACAGGCGAAGTTCGACCGCATTACCAACTAGCTGGCGGACGCCTGAATTTCATCGATAAAGTTGAAATTACCAGTGACGGTGGTAAGTCAGGTTTGGGTTACCTGTATGCAGAGCGAACGATTGATCCAAGCGATTGGTTCTTCCAGTTCCATTTCCATCAAGATCCTGTCATGCCGGGCTCTCTGGGTGTAGAAGCAATTATCGAACTGATGCAAACTTATGCCCTGAACAAAGATTTAGGTGCCGGATTCCGTTCGCCGAAATTCGGCCAGATCCAATCTGAAGTGAAGTGGAAATACCGTGGCCAGATCAACCCGCTGAACAAGCAAATGTCACTGGATGTCCACATCACTGCAATTAAAGACGAAGACGGTAAACGCATCATCATTGGTGATGCCAACCTGAGCAAAGACGGCCTGCGTATTTACGAAGTCAAAGACATTGCCATCTGTATTGAAGAAGCTTGAGTTAGGAACGAATACTATGACAACACAAACAACCATTAATAACGAAAAGCTATCTCCATGGCCGTGGCAAGTTGATGAAAGTGCTACCCACTTCGATACCAATGCAATGGCACAAGCCCTTAAAGACTTGAGCTACGGGTGTTATGTAATCAATCACCCTGAAAAGGGCCTGGGGATCAGCCAGCAAGCCGAACTAACCTCTGGCGATTGTGCCAGTGCCGCTTCAAGCCACCCGGTCAGCGCCTTTGCGCCAGCACTCGGTACGCAAAGTCTGGGTGACAGCGACTTCCGTCGTGTACATGGCGTGAAATACGCCTATTACGCCGGTGCAATGGCGAACGGTATCTCTTCGGAAGAACTGGTTATCGCCCTGGGCCAAGCTGGTATTCTGTGCTCCTTTGGTGCTGCTGGCCTGATCCCGTCACGTGTCGAACAGGCTATTCACCGTATTCAGGCAGCCCTGCCAAACGGCCCTTATGCCTTTAACCTGATCCACAGCCCGAGTGAACCGGCACTGGAGCGTGGCAGCGTAGAACTGTTCCTCAAACATGGGGTGCGCACGGTTGAAGCATCGGCTTTCCTGGGACTGACACCGCAAATCGTTCAATACCGTGCTGCCGGCCTTAGCCGCGATGCTCACGGTGAAATTATCATTGCTAACAAAGTGATCGCCAAAGTCAGCCGGACAGAAGTTGCCCGCAAGTTTATGGAACCAGCACCGGTAAAAATTCTGCAGAAACTGGTTGATGAAGGCCGTATTACAGCCGAACAAATGGAACTGGCTCAGCTTGTTCCGATGGCTGATGATATTACCGCAGAGGCCGACTCCGGCGGCCATACCGATAATCGTCCGCTGGTAACCCTGCTGCCGACAATTCTGGCGTTAAAAGAAGAAATCCAGTCGAAATACCAATTCAAGACTCCGCTGCGTGTTGGCTCTGGTGGTGGTATCGGTACCCCTGATGCCGCACTGGCGGCGTTCAACATGGGAGCGGCCTATATCGTCACCGGTTCTATCAACCAGGCCTGTATCGAGGCAGGCGCGAGTGAGCATACCCGTAAACTGCTGGCGACGGCTGAAATGGCCGATGTCACTATGGCACCAGCCGCGGATATGTTCGAAATGGGCGTCAAGCTGCAGGTAGTCAAACGCGGCACTCTGTTCCCGATGCGTGCCAACAAACTGTATGACATCTACACCCGCTACGATTCAATTGAAGCGATCCCGGCTGATGAGCGTCACAAGCTCGAGACACAAGTGTTCCGAGCAACATTGGATGAAATCTGGGCCGGTACCGTGGCACACTTTAACGAACGTGATCCGAAACAAATCGAGCGTGCGCAAGATAATCCCAAGCGTAAGATGGCTCTGATCTTCCGTTGGTATCTTGGCCTTTCAAGCCGCTGGTCTAATACCGGCGAAGCAGGTCGTGAGATGGACTATCAAATCTGGGCAGGCCCGGCACTTGGTGCTTTCAATGCGTGGGCAAAAGGCAGCTACTTGGATAACTATCAGGATCGCCGTGCCGTTGATCTTGCCAAGCACCTAATGCATGGCGCCGCCTATCTAGCACGTATCAACCTGCTGGCTTCACAAGGTATCCGTCTACCGGCAGATCTGGCTCGCTGGAAACCAGAACAAAAAATGGCTTAATCATAAAATTAAGCAAAACTGGCTTCAGTTCATAAATTAAAAAAGGCCTTCCTCCAAGTCATGGAGGAAGGCCTTTTTCATCAAGTCATTTCTGTTACTTTGTCATCTCGATTTTTAAACTGGCCCCATTGCTAGACGGATTACTTAGTGCCGTCACATATTGCCAGCCACTTGCAGGGTTATTGATAGTAAGTGACTCCGCATTGCCTGGCTCAGTTGAGCTCAACACATAGTTATAGCTCTCAGCCCAGCTCGACGGGTTATAGAACAAATCAACATTGCCCTCACCGTGGCCAGTATTGATATCAATACGGCTGACATCAGCATCTACATAAAAGTAGTAATACGCCTTGCCGTTACTGATACAGACGGTATTACCATGATAAATCTGACCATAAC
>NZ_JAKRFQ010000264.1 GCF_022347985.1 Photobacterium sp. OFAV2-7 | reverse complement strand
CAGACAAAGGACTGCAAAATGACTAAGTCACTACTCTTATTATTGCCAAGCTTGGTGCTCGCCGGATGCTCTAATGCCGACAATGAGGCGCTGGTATTCTCGGACCGGAGTCTTGAGTCCTGTGGGGAAAAGCCAAACTGCGTGTCGACCATCGATTCTCGGCCTGACTTTTACCTATCTGCCTTCCAGCTTAACCAGCAAGGCATCAATAACTGGGAAGCAATCCAAAAGATCGCCCTGTCTCTTCCCGGTGCCAGCTTAGGACAGCAAAACGAACACTACATCCGGGTAGAGTGTCGCAGCAAATTCTTTGGCTTTGTCGATGACTTCGAAGTCAGGTTGGATGGCGGGAAGCTGATCGTCCGCTCGGAATCTCGCACTGGCTATTCCGACTTCGGCGTCAACCGCGAGCGAGCAGAGCTATTTCGAGCCAGACTGTCAGAGGCGGGATACCTGTAAAATTCGATCTACACAATATAATAAGCAATTAATCACAAGTCACACTTGATAATGGTTATCATTTAGATCTATATTGAAGATATTACTCTGAAGGAGATCTCATGGATAGGCCATCGTTTCTTGTATTTAGCTTTCTAGGCTCAATTAGCATGGTCATCTTGCACCTGATTGATATCTGGCTGCTGGAATATAGCGACTCTCTTCTCAGGCACTTTCTGGTTGAATGGTTGCCGCTGTATCTGGTTTGGATGAGCATGATGCTTATTGGCCTAGTCAAACGGACATCACCCCCAACGCACGGGTAATAAAAAGCCATGTCCTTCGACATGGCTTTTCAGTTAGTTAACACTGGCTTAGGCGTTCTTATCTTTACCTAAAGCCAGGATCCCTACAGACACTGCAGCTACCGCTGCAAATCCCGCCAGGATGATCACTGGCATTGCGGCATAACCCAGCGTGTGCCAGATAAGCGATTCTAATGCACTCATCGTATACCTACCTTTCTATTATTGCCGGATAATCAGGCCTTACTGCCAGCCTTCAACGTCTTTCATGTCAGGAAGCTTGTGCGCAATCCCTTTATGACAATCTACACAAGTCTTTTCACCTGAAGCCAGTGCCGTTGAGTGCTGTTTCACACTACGAGGGCCCTGCTCCGAAAAGTCCATGTATTCAAAATTATGACAGTTACGACATTCCTGAGAATCATTTTCTTTCATCCGATGCCATTCTCGATTCGCCAGATAACCCCGGCGCTCCTTGAACTTCTCTTCGGTGCTTATGGTTCCCATCGCAAATGCCACCAGCTCTTTCGAAGCCTGTACCTTGCGAACAATCTTATCAGTCCAGTTGTGCGGTACGTGACAGTCAGAACAGATTGCACGAACGCCAGAGCGGTTGGCAAAGTGCACCGTCTCACGAATCTCTTTAACGATCGGCGCATGACAGCCCGAACAAAACTCTTCGGTATTGGTTGCTTCCATCCCGGTGTTGAATGCGCCCCAGAACAGTAAACCGCCCATAAAGCCCATGAACAGGACCAGACCAACCGCCACCTTGCTCGGTGATGTCAACCTGCGCCAAAATGCTTTTAATATATTCATCTATAGCCTCTCTTTAATTAATGGCTATAACTAGCGCAACGCATCAACACGTTGGAATTCATTTTCTACAAGTGGCTTGGCATCAGCCTGAGGCACATGGCACTGGAGACAGAAGTAACGACGCGGCGACACATCTGATAGCACCTGCCCTTCACGAGTCTGATAGTGGGTTACACTGATCTTTGTCGCGCCCATTTCGTTGGCATTTTTCCAGCTGTGACAAGCCAGACACTTGTTCGCATTCAGTGATACTTCGTAGTTACGAATGGTGTGCGGTACCAACGGTGGCTGATAAACATAGTCGCTATCAATCGTACCCTGATCGCGCGGGAAGCGTTTCATCGCATCTGCAGCACGGGTCGCTTCAAGCTCACTGGCACCACGCAGAGATTCCACTCCGCCAATACCGCCCGGGTTATGAAGTTCTTCTGCACTCTGAACGGCACCGGCTACCAACATACCTACAGCCATGACCGCTAAAACTAGTCGTTTCATTGTATTCTCCGCCTAATGGCTAAATTCGAGTCAAGAGAGTGACTACCCATGAACCTGTCATGGGCAATCACGCTGATTTCATTCGATTATTTATATTTTGGTGATCTTGATTGGACACTTCTTGAAGTCGGTCTGCTTAGACAGCGGATCCGTGGCATCCAAAATCAGCTTGTTAATCAAAATACGAGCATCGAAGAAAGGTACGAAGACCAGACCAACAGGCGGACGGTTTCGACCTCGGGTCTCTACTCGACAACGAACTTCACCACGACGGTTTTCCAGCAATACTTCGTCGCCACGACGCAGGCCGCGAGCCTGAGCGTCATCCGGGTGGATATAACACACGGCATCAGGCGCTGCTTTATACAACTCAGGAACACGGCGGGTCATCGTACCGGTGTGCCAGTGCTCTAGCACTCGGCCAGTACATAGCCACATGTCGTATTCTTTATCCGGCACTTCCGGTGCAGGCTCAAACGGAGCAAAGATAATATTTGCCTTGCCGTCTGGCTTACCGTAGAAGCGGTAGCCTTCACCAGCAGGTACATACGGGTCAGAACCTTCAACAAAACGCCACTTGGTTTCTTTGCCATCGACAACCGGCCAGCGCAGACCACGTACCTCGTGGTATACATCATACGGTGCCAGGTCGTGACCATGATCGCGACCGAAGGCTGCATACTCTTCGAACAGACCTTTCTGCAAATAGAAGCCTTGTGCCTTGGCATCATCGTTAAGCTCCTGCGCTTCAGACAGCGGGAACTTATCGACCTGACCATTGCGGAACAGCACTTCATACATGGTTTTGCCACGGTACTGCGGTGCTTTGGCCAGCAGCTCTTCACCCCACACTTCTTCAATTGTGAAGCGCTTGGAGAACTCCATCAGCTGCCACAGGTCAGATTTCGAATCACCCTGTGCTTCAACCTGCTGGTACCAAGCCTGAGTACGACGCTCGGCGTTACCGTAGGCACCTTCTTTCTCTACCCACATTGCTGTCGGCAGGATCAGATCAGCCGCCTGGGCTGTTGCCGTTGGGTACGGGTCAGAACACACAATGAAGTTTTCCGGATTACGGTAGCCCGGCAGACGTTCGTTGTTGATATTCGGGCCAGCCTGCATGTTGTTGTTACACATCACCCAGTACGCGTTCAGCTTGCCGTCTTTCAGCATACGGTCTTGCAGCACCGCGTGGTAACCCGGTTTTGGCGGAATAGTACCTTCAGGCAGTTGCCAGATTTTCTCAGCGTAGGCACGGTGCTTAGGATTTTTAACCACCATATCCGCTGGCAGACGGTGAGCAAACGTACCCACTTCACGCGCCGTACCACATGCAGATGGCTGACCTGTCAGCGAGAACGGACCACAACCCGGCTTGGAGATCTTACCGGTCAGCAGGTGAATGTTATAAACCAGGCTGTTCATCCAGACACCGCGGGTGTGCTGGTTCATACCCATTGTCCATAGCGACATCACCTTGACGTTAGGATCGGCATACTGCTTGGCCATTTCCAGCAGCTTCTCTTTTGAAACACCTGACATTTCAGAAGCTTTTTCAACGGTATACTCGGCAACAGATGCTTTGTACTCGTCGAACGACATTGGATGCAGCTTGCCTGAGTTGGCGTTCTTGGCTTTCTGCTGCAGCGGGTGCTCGTCACGCAGGCCATAACCGATATCAGTCGTTGCGCGCTTGAAGTGAGTGTGCTTGTTGACGAAATCCCAGTTCACAGCATCATTCTGAATGATGTAGTTGGCAATGAAGTTGGCAATCGCAAGGTCACTCTGCGGCTCGAAAATCATGCCGTTGTCTGCCAGTTCAAACGAACGGTGGTAGTAAGTGGACAGCACGTTTACTTTAACATGAGGATGGCTTAAACGGCGGTCAGTCAAACGTGTCCACAGTACCGGGTGCATTTCGGCCATATTCGAGCCCCAAAGCACGAACGCATCGGCATGCTCGAAGTCATCGTAGCAACCCATCGGCTCATCGATACCGAAGGTACGCATAAAGGCACCTACAGCAGAAGCCATACAGTGACGGGCATTCGGATCAATGTTGTTTGAACGGAAGCCTGCTTTCATCATTTTGGCAGCGGCGTAACCTTCCATTACCGTCCACTGGCCTGAACCGAACATACCCACACCTGACGGACCATGTTTTTTCAGTGCCGCTTTCCATTTGTCAGCCATCACATCGAATGCCTGATCCCAGGAAACTGGCTGGAAATCACCGTCTTTATCGAACTTACCGTTCTTCATCCGCAGCATCGGTGTCTGCAGACGGTCTTTACCGTACATGATCTTCGACAGGAAGTAGCCCTTGATACAGTTCAGACCCTTGTTGACCGGCGCTTCAGGATCACCCTGGGTAGCGACGACACGACCATTCTGCGTACCAACCAGTACTGAACAACCTGTACCACAAAAACGACAAGGCGCTTTGTCCCATTTGATTTTGGTTTCATCAGAACTAACGATTAAGTTAGTTGCTGATGCTGGCAACGTAATACCAGCTACAGCTGCTGCCGAAGCAGCGGCGTTTGCCTTAACAAACGCACGTCTTGTCATTTTCATGAATCATCCTCAGATTGCGAATCAAAGTGTTCAATTTGGTGATACACTAAAAAAGTTGTTAATACATGTTCTAAGTTATTGATCTTATCGATGGTGTCCGTCACGTATCCCTGGTTGGCTGTTTCCAGAACTACAATGACTTTTCCCTCTTCGCTTTCGCCGTGAATCTCGGTGTTTGGCAATTCAAGTATTTGAGCTTTTACGACTTCCAGGTATTCAGGCTTGACGTGAACCACCAAGCTCGAAATATGTACTTCTTCTTGCGCCATAAGCTATTTCTCTTCTGGTTCTTTTGTGAACATACTGATGGCTGATGCCGGACAGACCGACAGACAGGCACCGCACCCATTACACACATCCGCATCAAGTTCCGGTGTAGCCACGCCGCCGGCCTGGAGCTTGAATCGAATGGCCTGAACCTCGCACACATCTCCGCAGCTTCTGCATTCAATCTTATGTTGGGCCAGACAGCTGGGATTGATTTGTGCCTTAATACCCCAGGGCTGTTCCGTTGTAGGGTGGAACAACGGCTCGGGACAAACGTCGGCACATCGGGTACAGAACGTACATTCACCGTGTGTAAAGTCGACAGTCGGAAATCCGCCATCGCCTTTAACAATAATCTGCGTTTCACATGCGCTGATACACTTGTTGCAGCGGGTACAGCTATCTACAAATGTATCTTCGTCAACAACCCAGGGCAGTCGCTGTAATGTCGGTGTGCGACGCCGAGAAAGTAAATTTCGGCGAGAACGATCAAACATTCGCTTTACCTTTCGTGAAGTAATATGAATAAAATACACATTACGGGTTGTTCTTTGACGCCGACAAACAGTCTCAAACCCTCAAAAACTGTTCACAAGTCGTCATCTTTTTACACGGCAAGTGTAAATCCCGTAATAAATGCTTAAATACCTAGTAAGGGCTAAATAGGGGGTAAAATTGTCTTGGATCAAGAAACAGAAATGACAACCCTCACAATATTTACTACGACCATAACAACTATAGTTTAATAAATAACCTAACCAATTGATTTACAGTCAGCTGTCATTGGTAATAAATTAGAAAGGAATTTCAGTGCGAAATCGGCCGCTCAAGCCTGTCACCACCTCCATCGCTCGCGCCATGCTGGCGATCCTGCTGCTGTCTGTTATGACCACCAGCTTTGCCCTCCTGACGCTGGCATCCAGCCTCAACGATGCCGAGGCCGTCAACGTATCCGGT